>JAPPQA010000109.1 GCA_028817255.1 Gammaproteobacteria bacterium
CTCGCATACCAACAGAACACCCCCAAAATACCCCCGACTAAACAACAGAACCGTTTGTCCGTGTCGGCGGCTTCTGCGGTTATAATGTTCGAATGTTGCCGATTTGCATTGTGTCCGGAGTTGCCAGGATCGGTTCCGCCCCTTCCCGTAGGGGGGCGAATGGCGCCTCAGCCGCGGCAGCCGGATGGGGGAGTATTACGCAATCTGTTCGCAAGAGTGGACCGGTCCGGGGAAAACAATCCTTCATTAAATGAAAGCAGAAGCAGATGTGGTAGTCATAGGCGCCGGCCCCTGTGGTCTGTTCCAGGTATTCGAGCTGGGATTGCTTGGTCTGCGGGCGTGCGTGATTGACTCTCTTAATAGAGTGGGCGGGCAGTGTATGGAGTTATACCCGGATAAGCCCATTTTCGATATTCCCGCTCTTCCGGTGTGCAACGCCCGGGAACTTATTGAGCGGTTACAGGAGCAGATTCGCCCTTTTCGTCCCGTTTTTCATTTAGGGCAGGTCGTTACCGAAGTTGAGAAAAACGAAGACGGAAGTTTTCGCTTGCTGACCGCTAAGGGGCTGTCATGCCAGGCAGGGGCGGTGATCGTTGCCGGGGGATGCGGGGCGTTTCAGCACCGGAAGTTGAAAGTCGCGGGCGCCGAAAAATACGAAGGAAAGTGTCTGCACTACAAGGTCGCCGATGCGGCTGCCTACACCGGAAAGCGCGTGGTAATACTAGGCGGAGGAGATTCGGCGCTGGATTGGACGCTGAATCTGTACGACAAGGCGCGAGAGTTGGTGCTGGTGCATCGCCGCGAGGAGTTCCGTGCCGCTCCTGCATCGGTGGAGCGCATGAAGCAGTTGGCTGACCGGAAAAAACTGCGGTACGTCATCGGCAGGGTAAGGGGATTGGTCGAGGAAGCCGGTCGGCTCGTTGGGATTCGCATATCGGAAGGCAAGCAAGAACCGCTGGTCCTCCCCCTGGATGAATTGCTGGTGTTTTATGGACTGTCTCCCAAGTTGGGGCCGATAGCGGAGTGGGGGTTGCAACTGGAAAGAAACCAAATACGTGTGGATACCGAGAAGTTTCAAACCAGCGTCCCCGGAATTTTTGCGATAGGAGATGTAAATATCTACCCGGGAAAGAAGAAATTGATCCTCAGCGGCTTTCATGAAGCTGCCCTGGCGGCCTTCGGTGCGGAGAAGTATATGTACCCGGAGAAAAAGCAGTATCTGCAATACACTACTACCAGTACGGTTATACGCAAGCGCCTGGGCGTCGCAGCTGAGTAGTTTCCGCGGCAGCCGGCTAAAAATTGTCCTTACGGCGCCTGATTTCTGCAAACACTTCTGCCGGGGACGACGCGCGTTCCATGTTAACGGCGCTACGCAGTTCTTTGCGGGCGGTGCGGAGAAAAGGATTGGTCTTTTTCTCCTGGGCCAGGGTCGTGGGCAGAGTAGGCCGGCCCTCTTTTCGCAGGTGCCGCACTTTTTCCGCCCGCGTCTGAAGGTGCGGGTTATGGGGTTCCAGAGAGAGGGCAAAGCGCGCATTTTCCATGGTGTATTCATGCGCGCAATAGAGCATCGTACTGTCGGGCAAGGCCATAAGCCGTTGCAGGGAGCTCCACATCTGGGCGGCCGTTCCCTCAAACAGTCTTCCGCACCCCATGGAGAAAAGCGTGTCTCCTACGAATGCGGCTCCTGCCTCGGGGAAGAAAAAGACGATATGTCCAAGGGTGTGCCCGGGGGTATGCAGCACTTGGGCCTGTTGACTGCCGAAGGCAAGAGAATCGCCGTCGTCCAGTCTGTAATCGAGTCCCGGGATCTTGCTGTCTTCCCTGCCGGGTCCGTAGATCTTGCAACCCGTATCTTCTTTTAGCGCCAAATTGCCTCCCGCATGGTCCCAGTGGTGGTGGGTATTGAGGATATGAGTCAGGCGCCAGCCTTTTTCTCGTAAAGCGCTTTTTATGGTGTTCGGATCGGGAGTGTCTATCGCAGCCGTGGCGCCGGTTCGATGATCGTGCAGCAGATAACCGTAGTTATCCGCCAGGCAGGGGAACATATGAATTTCCAGCGCTTCAGAGGACATGGCGTAGGTGCATATAAGTACGACTCTTACCGATATTCCTGGTGGGAGACATCAGTTTAGGGGCGATTGTACACTGGAAATCTTGTCCGGAAAATACATTGTGCGGGAGTTACTGCCGCGCTCACTGCGCCGGGGTCGTTGTAGGGCGTCGCGGTTGCGTTACGGTTTCTGGATCTGCGATTCTTCATGCGTCTCCACCATGAGTTTCCGGACGAATGTGTCCGCGGCTCCGCAAACGCTGGTAATGCGGTAGGAAGAGTATGAAGCTTGGCCTGGGAAATGCGGTCGCGTCGCCCGTTGCGGACGACCGGGGCGCCGACGCTACAGGCGCGCGCAACGAACGCCCGGCCCCGTCGGCTGGCGGCTGGAAAGGCCGACACCTGTGGCTGCTCCTGCTCGTGCTGGGCGTCAGCGTCTTCCTGCGCACCCATGAATACCGGGTATGGGAAGAAAATCGGGCGTTGCACTTCTTCGAGAACAACCCCTTGCTGCTGAACGCTGACGGCTATTATTACCTGCGCCTTGCCCGGGAGTACCGAGACGGCGAGTACGAGACCGTAGATACGTTGCGGACGACGCCGGAGTATCCGCCTCGTCCCTCTCCGCCGCCCCTGCTCTCGGTTCTGACCGTTGCCCTGAGTTCCCTGAGTTCGCTTTCTCTTGAATGGACCGCCGCCCTCTTGCCGCCGCTCCTGTCGCTCTGTCTCCTCCTGCCGTTCTTGGGCCTCTGCCGGCAATTCGGGCTGCCGCCGTTGGCTTCGTTTGTCGCTTCCCTGGCCGCCCTCAGCTCCCCGCAGTACCTTGCTCGGAGCAGCATGGGTTTTTACGACACCGATTGCCTGATCGTTCCCTTCGCGCTGGGCGCCTCCGTCCTGGCCCTCGCCTGCGGCCTGCGCCGAGACCACTGGCGCTATCTCTGTCTGTTGGCGGTCGCTTTCAACGCCGGGCTTTTCGCCTGGTGGTGGGACCCGGCGCCGGAGGCGGTCGCCCTGATCTGTCTCGTTCCTCTGTTGATCGGCGCCGTCCTCTACTATCGCCCGGGGCGCCGGGAAGGGATTTATGCGGGGTCGGGGCTTGCATTGTTGCTGTTGCTCGCGTTCCTGGCGGTGGGAGCCGAATCGGTGCAGACCGCTATAGACCGTATTCAGGGCACTTTCGTTCACGGCATCCCGGGCGCGGACGACCGTTTTCCCAATGTGAGGGACAGTATCTCCGAGCTTGCCCGTCCTGGTCTGCGTGGCCTGATTGGCGGAACTACGGGTCTCTTTCTTACTTGTCTGCTGGGTCTGGCCGGCTTGATCTGGCTGGCGTACGCGCAACCCAGGCGGGCGGCCGTGGCCCTGACCGTGCCCGTGTTCCTGGGTTTGAGCGCCTTTTTTTTCGGGAACCGCGCCCTGATTTTCTGGGCGCCTTTGATCGGCATCGGCATCGGTGCGCTGGCGGCCCTCGCAGGCAGGTACTTCGAACGGCGCGGGAGCGGATTGGTGGGGTTTACCACAGCCGTCGCCGCCCTGATCCTCGCCCCTGCGCTCTTCACCGAGCTGCACAGGGTTGCCCCGGACCCCACGACGGTCAACGTAATACGGGCTGTCCCGAGCATTCGGGAGGAGACGCCGGAGGACGCTGTCATCTGGACGTCGTGGGATGCGGGCTATCCGATCATGTACTACACCGGAAGGCGCACGATCGCCGACGGCCAGTTCATGAGCGGGGAGAGGCAGGTTTACAGCAGCATGCCCCTGGCCAGCCGGGATATGAATTTCGCGCGCAATTTCGTCCGCTTCTATATTGAGCACGGCATGGCCGGCCCACGCCGAATCCATGAGTTGACCGGCTCGGCCGAGACCGGACTGCGCTGGATGAGGCAACTCCTCAACCAGTCCCCTGGCGAGGCAGCCGCGGACCTCCTGGAACTCTCCCGGGCCACGGGGCGCGACACGGGCCTTGATTCTATCGAAGCCTGTCAGGCGTTCCTCTTTCCCGACAACAGGGAACCTGTCTTCCTGCTTCTCTACCACGCGATGCTGCAAACCACGTGGTTTCGTTATGGGACCTGGGATATTGTCGAAGAGAGCGGAGAATCCTTCGCCCTGGCGCCTTTCCACCGCGTCGAACGAAAAGACGATACCTTTACTCTGGCGCCAACCCTCGTCTTCGATGTGAACGAGGGGCTCAGTATGCTCGATATCAAATTCAACGAGTCGAAAGTCGGGCTGCCGCTCCGCAAGATCGTCGCCTACGACGACACCGGCCGCTTGCTGGCGGTAAAGGATTACGAGTACCCGCGGGGATTTCACCTCGAGTGGCTGCCGCACATCCGCTACGGGGTAGTCATGACGGAAAACGTAGCCGAGTCGGTTTTCAACCAGCTCTTTATCCGGCACCAGGCGGAGCCGGCGTATTTTCACCGCACGGTCGCCCGCAACCCCGCTTTCTCGCTCTGGGAGGTGGCGGCCAGCCCGGAACCTCCATGATTTATCCGGACATCGTCGCGGTCATCCCCGCCTACAACCCGGAAGAAACGCTGATTGGCCTGGTAGGCCATCTCCATGGATATCTGCCGGTGGTTCTCGTCAACGATGGCAGCGAGAGTCCGGCCGTATTCGAACGGCTGCCCAAAGGACAGGGGCTCACCGTGCTCGTTCACGACGCCAACCGGGGTAAGGGTGCGGCCCTGAAAACGGCCTTTCAGTACGTTCTTGAGCGCCATCCTGGCGCCGCCGGCGTAGTTACCCTCGACTCCGACGGACAGCACCTGCCAGACGACGCGCTGAAGATTGCCCGCCGGCTGCATGAAAGGCGCACCTCGCTCATCTTCGGAGTGCGCCGTTTCGAGGGGGGGGTTCCCTTGAGAAGCTGGTTCGGAAACCGTCTTACCAGACGGCTCGTGCGCGTGCTCCTCGGTATCCGTCTCTCGGACACCCAGACAGGGTTGCGCGGCATCCCCAGAGAACTGCTGCCCGTCATCCTCAAGATTTCCTTTGACCGGTACGAACTTGAGACGGAGATGCTGCGGACGCTGAAGAATTCCGGTCTCGCCTTCGAGGAAGTGCCCATCCGCACCGTTTATCTCGAAGGCAACCGGAGCTCCCATTTTCGCCCGCTTTTGGATTCGATGCGCATCTACTGGGTTCTCTTTCGCCATGTTCTGGCGGGCATCTCGGCAGCCGTCGTTGACTTCGGCGTTTACCTCACCGCACTGGCGGTCTCGGGCCATATCCTGTCAAGTGTCTGCCTCGGCCGGCTCGCTTCGCTGCTGGTCAACTTCTCGCTCGTCAAGATCTTCGCCTTCCGCTCCCGCAAGCGGGCGGCGCGCGAACTCCTGCTCTACCTCTTGCAGGTAGCCGTTATGATCTTCGTCGCTGCCAGCCTCGTGAACTTGGCTCAATCCGTCCTCGGCATTGCCCCGTCTGTCTCGAAGATACCCGTGGACCTTCTGCTCTACCCGGTAAATTTTCTGGTCCAAAAGTTCTGGATATTCCGCTCCTCGCCAACCTTGCCGGGCGGTGTCGGGGCAGGCGTCCGCAGGACTTAGATGCCGCGAAAAAAATCCTTTCCAATCCAGTCATGAACCTGAGCGAATGATGTGGTCCCGGCACATTTGGGTGGCTGGGGGCGCGGGCCGCTTGATTGCCGTTCTTGGAACCGCATCCCCGTTCAGGCTCATATGTCATTGGCAAAGACCGCGCGCCGAGGGGCGGCAACGCATCCCGGTCCGTCAGCGCGTAGGGGACGAGTCTCCCCTGCTCTACGAGCTCGTCGAGCAGGCCGGTGTCCCGTACGAATTTGAAGTCCTCTGCCGTGCGCGGCATCACCGTCCGGAGCACCTTTCCCGCACGGTAATACACCTGTCCCGCCGGATCCCGGAACGACCCGGATTCTCCGGTTATGGCAGATGGCATTGCGGCACCCCGCCCTCGGCTCATGTGCGCCGACAGAGGCACCTCGCTACGGTTTCCCGAACAGAACCGCTCCCCTCGGCAACGGCAACACCGGGGTGCCCGCGCTCCGCTACTACCGCCTGGGAAATCTGGTATCTTTGCTCCTGGGCAAGCCGTGCGCGCGCCATAAGCAATCTTTCTTACACCAGCACGAAAAAAAGAGACCTATGTTACTGCAGATTACCCGTCGTTCCTACCTGCTTCCTTTGCTGGCGCTGGCCCTGGCCGTCTCCCCGGCAGCTGTCCACGCATACCGCCTGCAAGCCCTGTACGAGGCGACGGTCTCTGTCTCCGCGCCGGAGAGGGAACGGGCGGCCGGTTTCGCCGCGGCCCTCGAACAGGTGCTGGCGCGGCTCACGGCCGACCCGGATATCGCTTACCGTCCTGGGGTTTCGCCGCTGTTACGCGCGGCAGAGCAATACGTGCAAAGCTATCGCTATTTGTCCCCGGACCCGGAGCAGGGTGTGGGTTCCCGGTTCTGGGTGCGCTTCCAGGAAGAAGGGCTGAACGAGGCATTGCGGGAGGCGGGCGTCCCCAGCTGGGGAGAAGCGCGGCCTCTGACCCTGGTATGGATGGCGGCCGACGCCGGCGCCGGGCGAAAGATTCTGGGCTTGGAGGATGCCGCGTCGGCGCCGTTGCAGGAATTGCAGCGCCAGGCCGAGCGGCTCGGCCTGCCCCTCCTGCACCCCCTCCTGGATCTGGAAGACCAGCGGAATCTGGACGAGGCGGCGCTGTGGGCCGGCTTCGGCGAAACGGTGCGCACTGCCTCTCTGCGCTACCCGGCCGACGCCGTGCTGACCGTTCGGCTGGAGCGCTGGCAACAGGAAAGCGCCTGGAAAGGGCGCTGGACCCTGTACCTGGAGGCGGAAGAAGTGACCTGGGTCACCCGTGGGCAGCAGGTAACGGAAGCGGCCGCCGCAGGGGTTGCCCGCTTGGCGGATATCCTGGCCAATCGCTTCGGTCATCTGGGGCAGCGTGGCGGCAAAGCGAAGGTTCTGGACGTGAGCGTAGGCGGCATAAAGGACTTCGCTCGCTACCTGCAGGTACTGAACTATCTGGAAAGTCTGCACGAAATCGAACGGGTGGAGATGGCGGGGGTACGCCTGGACCGCGTAACTCTGCGCCTGACCAGCCGGTTGCCGGAACAGGACGTGCGCGAGGCGATTCTTCTGGGTGGTCTCCTGGCGCCGGACGCGGCCGTCGGCGCGTGGGGATACCGCTTGCGGCCGCCGGTGGCGCCCTGAGACTCCCGGCTTCGATGTACGGGCGGCAACTGGCATTTCCTCTGTTCGACGCGAGGCGCCCGGATCTGCGACGCTTCGTGCCGGGTCCCAACGCGGAACTCCTGCAGGTGTTGCGCAAAATCTCCGTGGGAGAAGGGGAACAGGCGCTCTACCTCTGGGGGCCCCCGGGCACGGGTAAGACCCACCTGCTACAGGCTGGCTGTTTGCATGCCGTATCCCGGGGGCTGCAGACGGCCTACGTCTCCTTTGCCGACCCCGGCCTGAGCTGGCAGGATTTGGACGCGTTGTCCTCGCGCCGCCTGGTGGCCCTGGACGGCCTGGACCGGATCGCCGGGGAGTGGGAATGGGAATTCCGCCTGCTGGCCTTGTACGAGCGACTCCGCGAGCAGGGCGGGACGCTACTCGCGGCTGCCGGATGCGGGCCGCGCGGTCTCTCGCTAGTGCTGGAAGATCTGCGCTCCCGCCTGTGCTGGGGTCTGGTTTACCGGTTGCGCCCGCTTGCCGAGGAAGATCGGGTCCGCGCGTTGCGCCTGCGGGCGCAGTCCCACGCCTTGGCGGTAGGCGACGAGGTCATGCGCTACCTGCTCAGCCGCGCCCCCCGCGACATGCACTCCCTGTTTGCCTTGATGGACGGCATCGCCGAGACCTGCCATGCCCGAAAATGCCGCCCCAGCATCGCCCTGGTCAAGGAACAGCTTGCGGCGACAACCGGTAGCGACGCCCCCCCCCGCGGCGACCTCCCGGACCGCGCCGTCCTGCAAGCGACGGCCCCCAAGCGCGTTACTCTGGGGCGTCCCGTTCCTCCCAGCGGGCCAACGCCTGGCTGATCCCGGCCAACCGCCGCCCCAACGCGAAGCACAATCTTTTCTCCTCCCGGTCCAGCGGCCGCTCGCCGTTCATGCCGGCAACATGGCTGGCTCCATAAGGCGTCCCTCCGCCGGTGGTGCTCAGCAACTCAGGGTTGCCGTAAGGCAGTCCCGCCAGGAGCATGCCGTGATGCAGCAACGGCAACATCATGCTGAGCAGGGTGCTTTCCTGGCCGCCGTGCAGACTGGCAGTGGATGTAAATACGGCGGCCGGCTTGCCGCTCAAGGCGCCGGACAGCCACAGGTCGCCGGTACCGTCCAGGAAGCGCTTCAGGGGAGCGGCCATATTCCCGAAACGCGTGGGGCTGCCCAAGGCCAGCCCCGCGCAGGCGAGCAAGTCGCTGTGGTTGGCATTCGGGGGACAGGGTTCGCCCTCGTTTTCTCCCGCCGACGTCCCATCGGCACTGCCGTTCAGGGCGGGGACGGTGCGAATGCGGGCGGCGCAACCCGCCACTGCGTCCACACCGCGGGCCACTTGCCGCGCCATGGCGGCGGTGTGGCCGCTACGGCTATAATACAAGACCAGTATCTCGACCATCCGTTTACCATTCGTTGTCGTTCATGATCTTCATTCCGTCATCGCTCACGCCCTGTTCTTTTGCGCCCGGTTCGTCTGGTTCGCGCTTGCCTCGGCGCAACGCCCCGCATTGTCGCACAGCTTGCCGTACGGGCGTGCCATTCGGACCGGTGCCGCGCCACCCGTTCCTCCGCCGCCAGTCCCGCCGCCAGGCATAGCCCGTGCAAGTTCGGGTGCGCTGGATAGCCGAGGCCGCCTTCGCGGGAGAGTCCGGCAGTGGCCACAAGCTGATCCTCGACGGCCCGCCGGAGGGCGGCGGCAGGAACTTGGGCATACGCCCCATGGAGCTGCTATTGCTGGGCATGGCCGCCTGCACCGCCTACGATGTGGTCTCGATCCTGAAGAAATCCCGGCAGAGCCCATCCCTGTGCGAGGTCGGGGTGCAGGGCAGTCGGGTCGAGACCGTGCCCCGGACTTTCGACAAGATCCACGTGCACTTTACTCTCGCTGGCGACAGCTTGAAGGAGCAACAGGTGCAGCGTGCCATTCGACTCTCCGCGGAAAAATACTGCTCCGCCTCCATCATGTTGGGCAAGAGCGCCGAAATCACGCACAGCTACGAGATACTCCCGGCCTGAATGGCCCCCGGCCGTGCCCCGAAACCGGCGCCCGCCTTGCCCCTCTGCAAATAGCCCAACGGCCCTTGAGCCCCTTTCAGCTCTCAAGAGCCATACTCTTTATCGTCCTCGTGCACCCGCAACAGCATACCGGGGCCAGTCATGATCCGGTGCAGCAGGCTGGGGCGATTTCGGGTATTCGTTTTGATGAAGATGCGTTGCAGGTGGGTACGGGCGGTCGTGGGGCTGATAAACAGCTGCTCCGCCGCCCGTTGCAGGTTCGGGTGCGTGGTGAAGGCGGCGGCAACCTTGGACTCGGCGGGAGACAGTCGGTAAAGATTGCGCAGCGCCCCCGCCAGTCGGGCGTCGTCCTCGTACCGGTCGAACAAGTAGCAGGCCGCCACTGGCCGCAGCTCGTCAAGGTCGGGGGCCGCCCCGCGGTCCAGGATGAAGACGTGGATCTGCAACGGCGGCCCGTTCGCACAATCCAGGACGATGTTGCCTCCCTTTCGCTGCCGCACCATGCGGGCGATCTTCTCCCGCGCCTGCGGCAGGAAGGACAGGCGGTTGCTTGCCTTCTCCCGGCCCAGCAATTTCCGCCGCTCTATGACCTCCCGCCCCGTGCGATTGCTGAAGCGCACTTGTAACTGACGGTTAATCAATACCACTCCTACGGACAGGTGGTCGAGTGCCTGCTCCAGCATCCCCGCGATGGAACCCCGGTGTGTCTCCGCGGCCTCCAGGGAGTCCAGCGCCACCGCAAGCATGGTGCGCATGTCCTGTTCCCGCACCGGCTTGTTCAGGTAGCCCAGCGGCCGGGTAGGCTTGGCGCGCCACAGCAGCTCCTCGCTGACCGGGTCGGTCACGTAAATCACCGGGCCGGGAAAGCGCTCGCGGATCCGTTCCACTGCCGCGATGCCGTCGAACTCGCCGTCCGCATTTCCTTGCAAGCGGACATTGGCCAGCACGAGGGTAGGGCGCATCCGGGCCGCGGCGCGGACCCCTTCTTCCGCAGTGGCTGCCGTAGCCGCGATCCCGCAGCCAATCTCGCGCAATTGCCGACATAGCCTGTTTGCCAAACGCCGATCCCGCTCCAGGATCAAGCAACTCGCCGCCCTCATAGGTCTTCTCCTCCGTAGAAGCGGGACGGCCCTACTCTCTTTACGAGGCAGTTCGGCAGGGGCACGTCCCGTATCCCATCCCTGGGATGCCTGCTTAGTTTCTAGTTATCGTCGTGTCACTTTTTTGCTATGAATCGCTACCCGAGACCTTGCCGCGCGGTCTAGGCGGCATTCGCGGCGCGGCGTATATAAAACCTCAAAATCCCCGAAGTAGAGGTCTCGGTATGCAACAATTCGTGTCCCGAGCGGGCACAGTACGCGCCGAAGTCCACTGGCGCATGGGGATCGGTAGCCTCCACCAGCAAAGTCTCCCCCGGCTGGAGCCGGTTCAGGATTACCTTCGCCTTCAGGACGGGGAGCGGGCAGGCAAGGCCCTTCGCATCAAGCGATCGCACCGGCCGAGGGCACTCCCGCCGCCCTGCCGAAGCCATGCCGGCGTTCGCCGCCACCGGCGAGAACCGTTGTTCCTTGGCGGACTCGTTCAATGGACTGAACCGACGGACAGGGCCGGGGAACCGGGTAGATTCGCGGTCATGGAAATTGAGGCAGTTTCCGATCAGCTTCGTGCCTTACTTCGCTCTTCTTCCCCGGGAGTATAAAACATGGCAGGGGAAATTGCCACGCAACCGCGACCATGGCCCGGCATTTCCCGTCCGACTCTCCGTCACCGGGGTTCAGCCCGGAGGCCAGCGCATCCCGCGCCCGGCCAACAGGTGCAGGTGCAGGTGAAACACGGTCTGGCCGCCTTCGTCTCCGTTGTTGATCACGATTCGGAATCCCTCCCGGTAACCCTGGTCGGCGGCGATCTTCCTGGCGGTCAACAGCAGGTGTCCCAGCAGATCCCGGTCCTCTTCCCCGGCATCCGCCAGGCGCGGGATCGCCTTCTTGGGGATGATCAGCACGTGTAGCGGCGCTTGCGGATTCACGTCGCGAAAGGCCAGGCAACGCTCGTCATCGAATACGATGTCGGCCGGTATCTCCCGGGCAATGATCTTGCTGAAAATGGTCTCGGGCATAATCGTCCTCCTCGTAGCTCCCCGCATGGCGAATCCCTTGCGGGCGCGGCCCGCGGGCGCGTTTGCCCGGCTCCGAGCTCCGCCTACCATAGCATGGCACGGGATCCGTGCGCGCCCCCAAGGGGCCGTCCAGGCGAATAGGATACAATGCCCCCATGCAAGGTTCCTCCATGCGGGTTTTGGGCAAGGCGCGGGTCAAGGCCGGCGCCGGGCTCGCGGCGGCCCTTGCCGTATCGTGGTCGGTTGCGCCGTCGGCGGTGGCGGAGATGCGCCTGGAAGGCGTGCTCATGCAAGGCGGCCTGGTGCAGGGCTTCACCGCGCCCGGCAGCGAAGTGACGCTCGACGGCAACCCTGTGCGCGTGCGCGACGATGGCCGCTTCTTGCTCGGCTTCGGGCGCAATGCCGGCGCCCGCTCCAGCCTGGTGGTGACAACGCCGGACAACCGCGTGCAACGACATGCGCTTAAGATCGGGCAGCGCGACTACCAAGTGCAACGCATAAACGGCCTGCCATCGAGAATGGTCTCCCCTGACAAGGAGGCACTGGCCCGCATCCGCGCCGAGGCGGCATTAGTCGGCGCGGCGCGGCGGCGCGACACCTCACAGCCCTACTTCGATACCGGTTTCCAGTGGCCGGTGCGGGGCAGGATCACAGGCGTTTACGGAAGCGGCCGCATCCTCAACGGCCAGCCAAGGCAACCCCACTACGGGATCGACATCGCCGCCGTGGAAGGGACCCCGGTGCTGGCGCCTGCCGGCGGCATCGTCTCCCTGGCGCACCGGGACATGTATTTTTCCGGCGGCACCCTGATCATAGACCATGGCCGCGGCCTTTCCTCCACGATGATGCACCTTAGCAGGCTCCTGGTTGCCGAGGGCGACATCGTGCGTCAGGGGCAACCGGTCGCCGAGGTCGGCGCCACCGGCCGGGCTACTGGCGCGCACCTGGATTGGCGCATCAACCTGTTCAGGGCCCGCCTGGACCCGGAACTGGTCATGGACGCCCCGTTGCGCAGGGCCCCGCCGCCGTGAGCTCCAGCTCCGAGCGCCGGCAGCCGAAGCGCCTGCGCGGCGGCGAGACGGCGCGGAGACCGCAAGGATTCCGGGAGTGCCGCGGCCTGTCTCCGCCCGTGCTGGAGGAAGAAATTCTGCAATGGTGGCAGCGGGAGGACATCTTCCGGGCGTGCCTGCGCCAGCGTGCCGAGGCGCCGGTGTTTTCCTTCTATGAAGGGCCGCCAACCGCCAACGGCCCTCCCGGCATCCACCACGTTTTCGGCCGCACTCTGAAAGATATCGTTTGCCGCTACCGAACCATGAAGGGCTTTTTGGTAGAGCGCAAGGCCGGCTGGGACACCCACGGCTTGCCCGTGGAGATCGCCGCGGAAAAGGAGCTGGGTTTGGAAGATCGCGCCGCCATAGAATCCTACGGCATCGCCGCCTTTAATCGCGTCTGCCGGGAGCAGGTGCAGCGCTACAAGCGGGATTGGGACCGGCTGACCTGCCGGCTCGGCTACTGGGTGGATCTGGAGCGCCCCTACATCACCTTCGAGCCGCGCTATATTGAGAGCGTTTGGTGGTTGCTCAAGGAACTGCACCGTCTGCAACTGCTGTACCGCGGGCACAAGATCCAGTGGTACAGCCCCGGCTCCGGCACCGTGCTGTCCTCGCACGAGGTCAGTCTGGGCTATCGCGAGGTCGTGGACCCCGGCGCCTTCGTGCGTTTCCCCCACAGCGACCGCCCCGGCGCCTGTTTCCTGGCCTGGACTACAACCCCATGGACTCTGCCGGCCAATGCCGCCCTGGCCGTGGGGGCCGGCATTCGTTACGCGCGGGTGCGCACGGAAAGCCGCGACGGGGCAGAAGAACTGATCCTGGCCGAAGAAAGGCTCTCTGTCCTGACGCGCCCGTACCGGGTGCTGGAGGTCTGCGACGGCACGGCCCTGGTCGGGCAGCGCTATCAACCGCCTTTTCCCCCCGCCGCTTTACCCTCCGAGGGTGGCGGGCAACCCTGGCGGGTGTTGGCGGCGGATTTCGTCTCCACGGCGGAGGGCACGGGGATCGTGCACATCGCCCCTGCCTTCGGCGCCGACGACTACGCCCTGGGACGGCAGGCGAAATTGCCCGTATTTCTGCCACTGGACCCGCAGGGCCGCTTTCGGGAAGAGCCTGCCCCGGTAGCAGGCATGTGGTTCAAAGACGCCGACCGGGTTTTGCTGCAAAGCCTGCGCGAACGCGGCCTGCTCTACCGCCTGCAGGACCACCGTCACAATTACCCTTATGACTGGCGCCGGGGAACCCCCCTGCTCAATTACCCGGTGGACAGCTGGTTCGTGCGCACTACCGCGATCCGGGATCGGATGCTGCAACGGAACCGGGAAATCCGTTGGCATCCGCCTGGCATCGGCGCCGGACGCTTTGGCAATTGGCTGGAAAAGAACGTGGATTGGGCCCTGAGCCGCAAGCGCTACTGGGGTACGCCGTTGCCCATCTGGACCTCTGACGCCCCCGGCTCCAGTCACTTTGAGGTCATTGGCTCCATTGCCGAGCTGCGCGACAAGTGTCGTGAAGGCTGGGGCCCGGAAGATCGGGAACCGGACCTGCATCGTCCTTGGGTGGACGGGCTGAGTTGGTTGGCTCCCGATGGCGGCACGATGCGGCGCGTGGAAGACGTGCTGGACGTATGGTTCGACTCCGGGGCCATGCCTTTCGCTCAGTGGCACTACCCTTTTGAGAACCGTGAATCCTTCGCGCGCAATTTCCCCGCCGATTTCATTGCCGAGGGGCTGGACCAGACCCGCGGTTGGTTTTACACTTTGCACGCCATTGCCGTGGCGGTTGCGGACCGCCCCGCCTACCGCAACGTAATGGTCAACGGTCTGGTGCTGGACGAGAAGGGAGAGAAAATGTCCAAATCGCGCGGCAACACCGTGGACCCCTTCGCCGTCATGGCCGAACACGGCGCGGACACCTTGCGCTGGTACCTCGCCGGCAATGCTGTCCCCTGGGAAAATCTGCGCTTCTCCGAGCGCGGCCTGCGTGAAACCAGGCGCAAATTCTTCAACACTCTGGAGAACGTCTATTCCTTTCTGGCCAGTTACGCCAACATAGACGGCTACCGGGGCGATGAAGCGTCCATGCCGGCGGCCCGGCGCAGCGAGATGGATCGCTGGATCGTCAGTCGCCTGCACACTACGGTCGCGCGCACCGAAACCGCCTACGACAACTACGACCCGAACCGGGCGGCGCGCGAGATCGGCGCCCTGGTGGAAGAGCTGTCGAACTGGTATATTCGCCGCTCGCGGCCGCGCTTCTGGCGCAGCCACCGGGAAGGCGGGGGCAGCGATGCCGATAAACTGGCCGCCTACCAAACCACTTGTGACTGCCTGTACGTCATCGCCCGTCTGATGGCGCCGATCGCCCCCTTCTTCGGCGAATGGCTATACCGCTGTTTGAACGATGTCCTTGGCCGCTTTTCGGCCGTCTCCGTGCACCTCGCCGATTTCCCGCAATCCGACACTGCCTTGATCGATACCGGGCTGGAGCGGCGCATGGCTTTCGCGCGGCGTCTCGTCGCCGCCGTGTTGCTGTTGCGCAATCAGAATCGCATCAACGTGCGCCAGCCGTTGCGGCGCATTTTCTACGCCTCTGGAGGCACGGAGGAACGGCAGGACCTGGAACGCCTGCAAGATATCGTACTGCAAGAAGTGAATGTACTGGAATTCGAGCGCCTTGACGACCCGGGTCAATTGGTGCGCCGCACCGTGCGCCCGAATTTCCGGCTGCTCGGGCCGCGGCTGGGCAAGCGAATGGGCACTGCCGCCGAACGGTTGGGCCGGCTGCCGGAGGCCGAGATCGACCGTTTGCTGGTCGCCGGGGGGCTGGAGCTGGAATTGGACGGTGAGACCGTGCGCATCGAAAAAGCGGAACTGGAGATCAATCTGGAACCTATGGAGAGCGATTGGAAGGTGGCCCAGGTAGGCGAATCCATAGTCGCCCTGGACATCACGGTCACGCCAGAATTGCTGTGCCGCGGCCTTGCCCGCGAGTCGGTGAACCGCATCCAGCACCTGCGCAAATCGCACTCGTTGCGACTAACCGACCGAATTCGCGTCGAGTACCGCGCCACCGGCCGCCTGGAGCAAGCGATTCGGCAGCATGCCGAATGGATCTGCGGCGAGATCCTTGCCTCCGACCTGCACCTCGCGTGCCCGCCCTCCGGCGATTGCGTCGCCCAGTTCGATATAGACACGGAGCGGCTGGAAGTGGCCATCACCCGGACGGATCGGCCGCCGGCCGAGCGCGTCCCCCGGGCTCACGCCGCCTTCCCCCCGGAAAACCCCGAAGACCGCGAACCCCCGCAAGCTCTGTCATGACCGGCGGACAAGCATGAACCCGGCAAGAGAACAATGCGATTGCTGCTACCGGTGCGTCCCTGCTGCCGAGATGGGCGGATGGATCGGTAGCGGCACGCTGGCGCCGGTATGCGCCGGCTGCTTCCAACTCTATAGCGCCGTGCGCGTCACGATGCCTGACTCCCTGCCCCAAGATGCCCTCAACGTCGCCCGTTTCCTGCGTTTTGAGGAAACCCTCCCCCGGCACCTGCGCCCCAAGTTGCGTCGGCTGATCATTCTCCTGCAAAACGGCAGCAAGCGTGCCCGGCGCATACTGCACATGGCCGAAAACCAAGGCATGTCTGTGCAACAAACCATCGCTCTGTTCTGAGCCGGGAGACCGCCCAGGAGATCGCGGGTCAGCCGCCACAGGCGGGATGCCCTTGCCGCGCGTCCGGCGGCGGGCAGCCGCCCAACGGCGGAAGCAGGAAGAAGATCGGGGAAATCCATGGTGCCGGGAGAGAGACTCGAACTCTCACGAGGTTGCCCTCACCAGATTTTGAGTCTGGCGCGTCTACCAGTTCCGCCATCCCGGCCGCGGCGGCAAGAATACCATCAAAGCGGCGGGGCCAGGAATCGTCCCTCTGGCGTCACTCCGAGCGGTTCCATCGGTTGGGTGGAGCGCTGGGCGTCCAGCGCTTCTGCTGCTGGTACTGCTGCTGATGATACTGGGGAGAGTTAGGCCTCTCCCGGGCGTCAATATTGTCTGCCATTTCGATTATCACGTCCGAGTTTTCGAGCATTTCCTCGGTGAGGATATGCCCCAGGGGCACCAGAAAGACATGCATCCCATCCCGGCGGGCAAAGCGCATGGCCGGGGCGAAATCGCTGTCCGCGGTTACCAGCACGATCGCCTGTACCAACCGCTTGAACGTCAACATGGCGATATCCAGCCCCAGCTTGATATCTACGCCACGTTGGTGAATGATCGGGCTGAGATCCTCGCTCATAACCCTTACGCTGTCGGTCTGCTCCGACTCTTCCTGTTGCAACAACTCGCGCCGGACCTGCCAGCCCCGGAACACTAGCTTGCCCATGCGCAAAGATACATACGGCACCCGCTTCAAGCCTTGTACCAACCGCTTGTTGATCCCGGCCAAGGCGCTGTTCCCGAAGTCCTGAGTTCCTCCCTGCAAGGGGCGCTGCTGGGTGCCCTCCAGCGGCGGCGCGTCGTAGTAATAAATGCGGTGCAGGGAATAATCGCGCAGATGCTCGTGATCCTGCAATTGGGTCACGAACGCCTGGAATGACTCCGCCGTCAAAGGATTGTGCCGCGAACCCACTTTTCGCTTGAGAAACCCGCCGTCTATAAGAATCGCACAAGAACGCATAATTCCATCCTCCATCGTAATCTATAATCCGTGCCCCAGGAGCCGGAAGCGGCATTTCCCGGCTGTCTGAAAGCGAAGGCTTGTCCCCTCGGAAACCGGCACTATAAGACCGCTGAGCAGGGGACGTCAATTGCGAGGCAACACATTGGCGGCAGACCGCGCTTCCAGAAAGTTGTAGCCGCACGGTGCCGTTTCGTTTGGCGTCGGCGGCATGCGGGCGCTATGCGTGGGATGCCCCTTGGCAGGGGCGGCGCCCACTGCTATAACCGTTTTGGCGCCTGTCGTTGCCGACGGCCCGCCCCGATCATGAATACCCGATACCGTCCTGAAAGAATCGAAGCGGAAGTCCAGGCCAGCTGGGAGGCGGCCGATGTCTTCCGGGTAAGGGAGGACCCCGGACGAGAGAAGTTTTACTGCCTGTCCATGTTTCCCTATCCCAGTGGCCGGATCCACATGGGCCACGTGCGTAATTACACCATCGGCGACGTGATTAGCCGTTACCAGCGAATGTTGGGGAAGAATGTCCTGCAACCGATGGGTTGGGATGCCTTTGGCCTGCCGGCCGAGAACGCGGCGATCGAAAACGGCATCCCTCCCGCCCGCTGGACGCGGGAGAATATCGCCGCCATGCGCAAGCAGTTGAAGGGTCTCGGCTTCGCCTACGATTGGAGCCGCGAACTTGCGACCTGCGACCCGGAATACTATCGCTGGGAACAGTGGTTTTTCACCGTCCTGTACGAGAAGGGCCTGGTGTATCGGAAATCGGCTCTGGTGAACTGGGACCCGGTGGATCGGACGGTGCTGGCCAACGAGCAGGTAATAGACGGCCGCGGCTGGCGCTCCGGCGCCCCTGTGGAGAGGCGCGAGGTTCCCCAGTGGTTCCTGCGAATCACGCGCTACGCGGAGGAATTGCTGTCGGCTCTGGAGCGGGCGCCGCTCAAGGACGGCTGGCCGGAGGTTGTCCGCAACATGCAGAAGAACTGGCTGGGGCGCTCCGAGGGCGTGGAAGTCGAATTTCCTGCCGCCGGGGCGGAGGGCATGCCCCTGAAGGTTTTCACCACCCGGCCGGATACCCTGATGGGCGTCACTTATCTTGCCGTTGCCCCCGAGCATCCGTTGACGCAGGCGGTGGCTCGCGAGAATCAGGCAGTCGCTGCCTTCGCGCGGGAGGCGGGCAAGGGGGCCATATCCGAGGCCGTGCTGGAGACCATGGAGAAGGAGGGGTTGCCCTTGGGAGTGGAGGCCGTGCATCCCGTCAGCGGTGAGCGCCTGCCGGTCTGGGTGGCGAATTTCGTCCTGATGAGCTACGGCGCCGGCGCAGTGATGGGGGTGCCGGCTCATGACCGAAGGGACTGGGAGTTTGCGCGCAAGTTCGGGTTGCCGATACGCCAAGTGGTGTTCCCCGCGGATGGCGGCGGGGCAGAGGTGTCGGAGGGGGCCTTCCTGGAGCCGGGAGTGCTTGTCAACTCGGGTTGCTTCGACGGTCTGAGTTCCGCGCAGGCCTTCGATGCCGTCGCGGAGCGCCTGCGGCGCGAGGGCCGCGGGAGCCGCAAGACGCACTATCGGCTCCGTGACTGGGGTATCTCGCGGCAACGCTACTGGGGCTGCCCCATTCCCATCCTCTACGACCGGCAGGGCCGGGCGCGTCCGGTCCCGGAGCAAGACCTTCCCGTGTTGCTCCCCGAAGGGGTCACGCCCCAGGGGCGCGGCTCTCCCCTGGGCGAGCTGCCGGAGTTCCGCGAGGCGCCTCTGGCGGAGGGAGAGACGGGCAGCAGGGAGATAGACACCTTCGATACCTTTGTCGAGTCTTCCTGGTATTACGCGCGTTACTGCTGTCCGGACCGCGACGGCGCCATGCTGGACGAACGGGCGCACTACTGGTTGCCCGTGGATCAGTATGTGGGCGGGATCGAGCACGCAGTGCTCCACCTGCTGTACGCCCGGTTTTTCCACAAATTGCTGCGTGACGAGGGCCTGGTCCGTTGCGACGAACCTTTTCGCAACCTGCTGACACAGGGCATGGTACTGAAGGGCGGGGTCAAGATGTCGAAATCGCGAGGGAATACCGTCGATCCGCAGGAGCTGGTGGACCGGTACGGGGCGGACACGGTGCGCCTGTACATTATGTTCGCCGCCCCGCCGGAACAGAACCTGGAGTGGTCGGACCGCGGGATCGCAGGCGCCTTCCGTTTCTTGAACCGACTCTGGGACATTACGGCACGGCACGTGAATTCCGGCGGGCCGGCGGCGGCTTTGACGCCGACTGACATGACTCCGGCAGAACGGCAATTCCGACGTCTGATTCACAGCACGATCGCCAAGGCGGAGGATGATATCGGCCGGCGTCACGCCTTCAACACGGCGATCGCGGCGGTAATGAAATTGCTCAAGGATTTGGCCCGCCTGCCCGCCTCTTTGCCCAATGCGGCCGCCTTGACGCAAGAGGCCCTGGAGACGGCGGTTTTGTTGTTGGCGCCTATCGTTCCGCATATTGCCGATGCCCTGTGGCGCGCGCTCGGGCACGACGAGGCCGTGATCGACGCTTCCTGGCCCGAGGCGGATGCCGACGCTTTGCTCCAGGAGCATGTCGAATGGGCGGTGCAGGTCAACGGTCGCTTGCGGGGGCGCATCCAGTTGCCGGTTGCCGCCTCGGATGTGCGGGTGCGGGAGGCCGCCTTGGCCGACGACAACGTACGGCGCTTTACTACGGCAGGGGAGATCGATCGGACCGTGATTGTCCCGGGCCGGTTGATCAATATCGTGCTGCGGGATGGCGCGGGCAGATGAGAACGCAGCGACTGTCGCTGGCATTGTCGCTGTTGGCGCTCCTGCCGCCGGGCTGCGGTTTCCAGCCGGCCGGGGGCTTGGCTCCCGCCGACGGACAGGCGGTGGCGTTGCGCGCGCACGGGGACACCGGCCGCCTGGTCGCCGAGCTGCGGCGGCAGGCGGTGGGGGAAGGCGTGCGCATCGTGCCGCATCACGAGACGGGCGCGTTGTTGTTGGAGCTGCGCGCCGCGCGCCTCGACAGGCGCATCCTTGCCGTTTCGCCGAGATCGGGGCAGGCCGTGGAGTACCGGCTGGAATATGCCGTGGACATTCTGTTGCGCGGGCCGGACGGCGCCCTGCGCGTTCCCTGGGAGCGGCTACGGACCGCCGACGATTACGTCTTCGCGGAACAAGCCGGGGCCCTTGGCTGGCCGGGCGATGAGGAACTGCTGCATGCAGAATTGGTCCGGCAGACCGCGCGGCGGATATTGCGCCGCCTGCATACCGTATCCCTGCTGCATCGCTGACCCTGCGGCACATGGAAGTACGCTTTGAAAAACTCTCCGGCAGGCTGTTGCGCGACAAGCCCATGCCGGTGTACCTGGTCTGCGGGGAAGAGCCCATGCAGCGTTTCGAGGCCGCCGACCAGATCCGAAGCCTGGCCCGCCGCCATGGCTATACGGACCGGCGGGTGCTGTACGCTGCCGAGAAAGGGTTCCAGTGGCAAGAACTCCGTATGCTTGGCAGGATGCCGTCCCTTCTGGCTGGCCAGCGCCTCGTCGAATTGCGATTGGAGGCGCCAGGGCCGGGGCGGGAAGGTGCCGGCATCCTTGCAGAGTATGCGGAGCGGCCTTCCGCGGAAACCGTCCTCCTGGTCACCTTGGGGAAATTGGACGGCAAGAGCCGCCGCGCGCGCTGGTACCAGGCATTGGCTCAGGCCGGCCTGGTCGTGCAATGTTGGCCAGTCAAGGCGTCTGCGCTTCCGGATTGGCTGATCGGGCGGGCCGCGGCCGCGGGCGCCGAGCTGGCCCCTGCGGCGGCCCGTCTCATTGCCGAGCGTACGGAGGGGAACCTGTTGGCGGCTCGCCAGGAGCTGGACCGGCTGATTTTATCGGGGGAAGACGGCGACCGCCTGGACGAGATGGCGGTGGCCGTGACGGATAACGCGCGCTTCAATGTCTTCGAGTTGCTGGAGGCGAGCTTGCTGGGGGACCTGGAACGCACCTGCAGGATGTTGCGCGGCCTGGCGCGCGAGGGAGTAGAGGCGGTGGCCGTATTCGGCGCCCTGCGCTGGGAATTGCGCCGGCTCTGTACTCTGACGGAGGCAATGCGGGAAGGCGAAAGGCCGGACAGTCGGTTGTTGGCGCGCCACAGGATTTGGGGCACCCGCCAGGAGGCTGTCAGAGCCGTGCTGAACCGGGGGGGCGCGTCCGCGCTCTACGAAATGCTTGCCGCGGCGTTGCAGGTCGAGCGGGTTCTCAAGGGAACCGCGGACCGCAAAAAGATATGGCGCGTACTGACCTGGTTGTTCCTGGGATTGGGCGGCATGGATATGCGCCTTCTGCTCGAAGAGACGCGCGTCGGAAACTGACGCGCCGGTGCGGAGCGGAGACGCCGTCTCTGCCCGGGGGACATCAGCCGAAGCTGATTCTCGCCTCCAGATCGGAACTGGAATCCGCGTTGCTCAGGGCCTCCTTGAGATCGATAGTCCCGTCGTTGTATAGGTTGTACAGGGCCTGGTCGAAGGTCTGCATGCCATGGACGCCACTGTCCTCCATCGCCTTTTTTAACTCCGGGATCCTTCCCTGGAGCAGCAGATCGGCGATATGAGGAGTATTGATCAGGATCTCCACCGCCGCACAGAGTTTCTTGTCTTTTTTCTTTACCAGACGCTGGGAGATTACGGAGCGAATGTTGAGGGAAAGGTCCATGAGCACCTGCTTCTGCAACTCCGGCGGAAACAGGTTGATGACCCGCTCTAACGCCTGGTTGGAATTGTTCGCATGCAAGGTTGAGAGCACCAGATGGCCTGTGTTGCACAACTCCATCGTGGTCTCCATCGTCTCTCGGTCCCGGATCTCTCCGATCAGGATCACATCCGGAGCCTCGCGCAGGCACGCCCGCAAGGCATTGTGGTAGGAATGCGTGTCCACGCCCACTTCGCGTTGATTCAGGATGGCTTTCCGGTTCTTGTGGCTGTATTCGATGGGGTCCTCAATGGTCAGGATATGGCCTGTTTGCGCCCGGTTGCGGCAATCAATCATGGCGGCGAGGGTGGTGGACTTGCCGGAGCCGGTAGCCCCCACCATGAGGATCAGGCCGCGCTTGTTCATGACCAACTCGTTGAGGACGGTGGGCAGGTTCAGATCCTTGATCGAGGGGATCTCGCTGGGAATGCGCCGCAATACCAGCCCGACGGTGCCTCGCTGGCGGAATGCGTTCACACGGAAGCGGGTGCCCTCGTCTTTCAGGCCGATGGCGAAGTCGCATTCCATGCTCTCGGCGAATCGTTTCTGCTGTGCCTCGTCCATGATTAACATGGCGATCTGCTTGCATTTCTCGGCATCCAGCGGCCGCTTGCCTACGGATATGAAATTGCCTTCGATTTTGATTTTTACGGGCGAGCCGGTGGTAAAGAACAGGTCGGACGCCTTTTTTTGCACCATGAGTTTGAGATAGGGCTCGATAACCCATTGGGGCTCCATGCCAGTGACCGCCCCGGGGCTCGTGGCCCCCCTGGCATTTGCGGCCGTCCCGGGACTTGCGCCCTTTCCGGGAGCCTTGGCCGTCGTACCTGTAACTCCCCCGAGACCGGTAGTTGCCCCTATGCTCGTGGCGCCCCTGCCAATTGTGGCCTCTCCGGGGCTCGCGGTAGCCTCCTTGGGATCTGGCTTTTTATCTTCCGGGAACGCTTGCTCGGCTTCCTTCGCCGCCGGGGGCGGCGATTCCGCCTGGGTTCGCTCGCGCGGGTCCTCCGGGAATGCCGATGACTCTTCGGGTTCTCCGGAGCTGGCTTGAACCCCCGGTCCGATCTTCGTCGCCGCCGGGGGCGGCGGTTCCGCCTGGGTTCGCTCGCGCGGGTCCTCCGGGAATGCCGATGACTCTTCGGGTTCTCCGGAGCTGGCTTGAACCCCCGGTCCGATCTTCGTCGCCGCCGGGGGCGGCGGTTCCGCCTGGGTCTGTTCGCACGGGTCCTCCGGGAACGCCGATGGCCCTTCGGTCTCTTCAGAACCGGCTTGAAACGATTGCTCGATTTCTCCCATAAAACACCCGTCTCATTCTTCCCGGCCCGGCAAGGCGCCGCGCTTCGCTCGCTCCTTCCTGGCCGGCCATTATCGGTGGCAGGCGATCAGCGCATCAGGCCGCTTTCTTCCTGCTTTTCCTCCATACTCATGTGGCCTACCGATTCCAAGAGGTCCTGCTTTTTCGCCGTCTTGCTCTCCAGTTTAATTTTCAGGCGCAACTCATTCATGGAATCGGCATTGCGGATCGCATCTTCGTAGGTGATCTTTTCGGATTCGTAGAGATCGAATAGAGCCTGGTCGAAAGTCTGCATTCCGAGTTCCCGCGACCGGCCCATGATTTCCTTGATTTTGTGCACCTCGCCCTTGAGTACCAGTTCGGAGATCAGGGGGGTGTTTAACATGATCTCAATGGCGGGTACCCGTTCCTTGGTCCCTTTCTTCTTGAGCAGGCGCTGGGAGACGATCCCCCGGAGATTGGTCGAGAGGTCGAGCAAAAGTTGCTCGCGGCGTTCCTCCGGGAAAAAGTTGATGACGCGGTCCAGGGCTTGGTTGGAACTGTTGGCGTGCAGGGTGGCCATGGCGAGGTGGCCGGTCTCCGCGAAGGCAATGGCGAATTCCATGGTTTCCTGGTCGCGTATCTCCCCCAGCAGGATGACATCGGGGGCCTGCCGCAGGGTGTTCTTGAGCGCGATCCCCCAATCCTCCGTGTCCACGCCCACCTCGCGTTGCATGATGACGCAGTTTTTGTGGGGGTGGACGTACTCGATCGGGTCCTCGATGGTGATGATATGCCCGTAGCTATTCTCGTTGCGGTGGTTAATTATGGCCGCGAGCGAGGTGGATTTGCCGGAGCCCGTCCCCCCCACCATGAACACCAGCCCGCGTTTTGTCAGGCTGATGTCCCGCATGATCGGCGGCAAGCCCAGTTCCTCAATGGTGGGGACCTTCGTTTGGATGGTGCGGAGCACCATCCCGCAATATCCCTGCTGGATAAAGGCGTTGGTACGGAACCGCCCGATTCCCCTCGGGGCGACAGCGAAGTTGCACTCCTTCGTGGCCTCGTACTCTTTGAGCTGCTTGTCGCTCATCACCGCATATACCAAAGAGCGGGTGTCTTCCGCGGAGAGCTTGGCCTTGGACACGGGCCTGATCTTTCCCTGCAGTTTGATGGCAGGCGGAAAGCCGACCGTAATAAAAAGGTCCGACGCCTGCTTTCGGGCCATCGTGGTCAGCAGTTCGCGCATGAATTTGATCGCCTGTTCCCGTTCCATTTCGCTATCTCCCGGTGCTTGCCCTTTGCGAATCCCTTTACCCGATTATACTACGATGCATCTGTGCCGGCGCTAGAAGGAGTCCTTGTTGGCGGCTTTGTTTTTCGCCTCCTGGCGGCTGATCTCTCCCTTTTGCACCAGACGCTGCAGATTCTGGTCCAGCGTCTGCATGCCGAACTGCTGGCCGGTCTGGATGGCCGAGTACATCTGGGCGATTTTGTTTTCCCGGATCAGATTGCGGATGGCCGGCGTGCCGATCATGATCTCGTGGGCGGCGACCCGTCCGCCGCCGTTCTTTTTCAGGAGCACCTGCGAGATTACCGTCCGCAACGACTCCGACAACATGGCCCGGATCATGTCTTTCTCGGCGGCGGGGAATACGTCCACAATCCGGTCAATTGTCTTGGCCGCCGAACTGGTGTGCAGGGTCCCGAACACCAGATGGCCGGTCTCCGCCGCGCTCAGGGCCAGGCGGATGGTCTCAAGGTCGCGCATTTCGCCTACCAGGATTACGTCCGGGTCCTCGCGCAACGCCGAGCGCAGGGCCTCGCTGAACCCCAGCGTGTCGCGATGCACTTCTCTCTGGTTTATCAGGCATTTTTTGCTCTGGTGCACGAATTCGATCGGGTCCTCGATGGTCAGAATATGGCCGTACTCGGTATCGTTTTTGTGGTTGACCATGGCGGCCAGGGTGGTGGATTTCCCGGAACCCGTCGGGCCGGTTACCAGCACCACGCCCCGGGGGTAGTCCGATACCGTTTTGAAGATTTCGGGGGCCTTCAATTGCTCCAGCGAGAGGATCTCGGACGGGATGGTCCGAAATACCGCCCCCGCCCCCCGGTTTTGATTAAAGGCGTTTACCCGGAACCGGGCCAACTTCGGGATCTCGAAGGAAAAGTCGCATTCCAGGAATTCCTCGTAGTCCTTGCGCTGCTTATCGTTCATAATGTCGTACACCATGTCGTGCACTTCCTTGTGATCCATGGCCGGGGCATTGATCCTGCGCATGTCCCCATCCACGCGGATCATTGGGGGCATGCCCGCGGAAAGATGCAGATCGGAGCAGTTGTTCTTGAAGCCGAAAGCAAGTAAATCGCCGATATCCATAGTTACACCGTTTCCCTCGCGTTGTCCGGTAAACCGGCGGTCCCCTAGCGGACCGCGCCGCCGCCCGGCGAGACGATAGCCGTTGCGCAATGGCGATACGCACTACCGAAGCCTTGCGGCAACGATTAAATTATATCATAGCCGAGGGAGAAGTGCGCGACCTGCCCCGCGCCCTGGAGCGGGTCCGACAGCGCCTCGCCGCCGCGGAAAGGCGCTACGGGCGCCCGGCGGGCTCCGTGCGGCTGCTCGCTGTCGGCAAAACGCAGCCCGCCGCCCGTATCCGTAGGGCCGTAAAGTGCGGCCTGCGGGAGTTTGCCGAGAATTACGCGCAGGAAGCGATCATCAAGCTCGAAGAATTACAGGGATTGGAAGAATCCGGCCTGACCTGGCACTTCATCGGCGCACTGCAAGCGAACAAGACCCGCCCAGTCGCTTCCCGTTTTGCCTGGCTGCACTCGCTGACGCGCGCCAGGGTGGCGCAAAGGCTGTCCGCCCAGAGGCCCGACTGCCTGCCGCCCATGAACATCTGTCTGCAGGTCAATATAGACGGCGAAACCGGCAAGCCCGGTATCTCCGACGCCGCCGCGCTGGCGGCGCTCGCCCGTTGCGTTCGGGAGCTGCCGCGGTTGCGGCTCAGGGGACTGATGGCCATGCCGCGTCCCGATACGCTGAACCTGCGTGCCCAGCGGGCGCCCTTTCGCCGACTGCGGGAGTGCGCCGCGCGGTTGCAGGACGACCTCGGGATCGCGCTCGATACCCTGTCCATGGGCACCAGCCGGGACCTGGAGGCGGCGGTCGCGGAAGGCGCCACCATGGTGCGCGTCGGTACGGACATCTTCGGGGGCCGGCGCAGTTGAACGAACCGGACCGGCTGCATTGCATCCCGCGGATTGCCGTTCTCGGCTGCGGCAATATGGGGCGCAGTCTGTTGGCGGGGCTGATCGACCGCGGCTGCCGACCCGAGCGTATCCGGGGCGCGGAGGCCGATGCGGACATACGCCGGGAGTTGCGGCGGCGTTGGAAATTGCGCGCGTTCTCGAACGCCCGTGAAGCGGTAAAGGATGCCGGTGTCGTGATCCTGGCCGTCAAGCCGGGGCAACTGGAGAGGCTGGTCACGGGAGTCGCCGATGCCGTGGCGGAAGACGCCCTGATCATCTCTATAGCGGCCGGTATTCGCCTGGGCCGTATCCGAGGCTGGCTGGGCGCCCCGCGTTTCCTGGTGCGGGCAATGCCCAACCTGCCGGCGCAGGTCCGCGAGGGCGTCACGGCTTTGTATGCCGGCCGGCGGCTTCCTTTGCGGCATCGGCGCACCGCCGAAACCGTCATGGCCGCGATGGGCACGGTGCTTTGGTTGGGGCG
>JAPPQA010000110.1 GCA_028817255.1 Gammaproteobacteria bacterium
GACGCAGGCTGGCATTTCGGGCGGGGAATCTATATCATCAGGGCAGTAGAGGAACGTGCGCCAATGCAAAACGCTCATATCCGGTGGGTCATCGCCCTGGCGGCCGTGCTGGCCGCCTTCCCCGGCTTCGCCCGGGCAGAACAGTTCAAGGAATTCGGCGATTACACCGTGCACTACAGTGCCTTCACTACGGACACGCTGCCCCGAAACATAGCGAAGAATTACGGCATCGTCAGAAGCAAGAACCGCGCGATGCTGAATATCTCCGTGTTGCGGAAAGTGATGGGCACCGCGGGGCAATCCGTGAGGGCCAGCGTGGACGCCACCGCTACCAACCTGAACGGGCAACTGCGCCAGCTGAAGATACGGGAGCTCAACGAGCAGACCGCCGTTTATTACATCGCGGAGACCTCGATCAGTTCCGAGGAAGTGCTGACCTATAAAGTCAACATTATCCCGGAGCAGGAATCGGCCCCCCTGGTCTTCCAGTTCCAGCAGCAATTCTTCACCGACTAGCCCGGCGGCTGCATCTTCCGGCGCGCAAAACGCCGCCATCTCCAGAACGGTTTTCTCGAAATCGCCTCCCCTCGAGAGGGGGAGCGATAGGATGCGAATTGCGCGGGAGGGCCTCCCGGGGGGGGGGGGCTCGGGATAGAGGGCTTTTTCGCCCGCCCAGGCCGGCGCGGGGCATTCGGCGGCTAACGACGGCCCGGCAGGGAGAGGCCGTAGTCTATTATCAAGGGGGCGTGGTCGGAAAAGCGCCGTTCCTTGTAGATTGCCACCCGCTCGATGCGCCCGGCGAGGCCCGGAGTAACGATCTGGTAGTCTATGCGCCAGCCCACGTTCTTCTCCCAGGCCCGGCCCCGGTTCGACCACCAGGTATAGTTTTTCCCCTCCGGGTTTTGGTGGCGGAACGCATCCACCAACCCCACCTTGTCCAATGCCTGGTCCATCCAGGCGCGCTCCTCGGGAAGAAAGCCGGAGTTCTTCTGATTGCCGCGCCAGTTCTCCAGGTCAATCTTCCGGTGGGCGATATTCCAGTCTCCGCAAAGGATATAGTGTCTGCCGTCGGCGCGAAACCGCTTCAGCACGGGCATGAACCGGGCCATGAAATCGAACTTGAGCTCTTGCCGTTCCTCGCTGTGGGAGCCGGAAGGGAGGTAGAGCGAGGCGATACTGAGGTCGCCGTAGTCCAGCTGCAGGTAGCGCCCCTCCCGGTCCGCGGAGTCCCAGCCCAGCCCGGTCCGCACCCTGTCGGGCCGGTTGCGGGCATAGGCCGCCACTCCGCTGTAGCCTTTTCTTTCGGCTTCGTGAAAATAGGCGCAATACCCGTCCGGAGAACGAAGCGCGTCGGGTAGCTGCTCGAGGCGGGCACGGACCTCCTGAATGCAGACCACGTCGGCATCCGTCTCGGCAAGCCAGCGCATCAGCCCTTTGCGATGGGCCGCGCGCAGGCCGTTGACATTCAGCGTGATCACTCGCATGGTACTTCCCCGCCCGTTTCCCAGCGGGTATCTTACCCGGATAAGCCCTGTCCACGGAACCTCGCTACGAGACACCATGCGCCCCGTCCCCCGGTCGGAATTCCTTGATTTCGCATTGCGACACAAGGCCCTGCGCCTGGGTAGCTTTACCCTGCGCTCGGGGCGCTCCAGCCCTTATTTTTTCGATACCGGCGCCCTGGATACCGGCCCGGCGCTCTCCCGGCTGGGCGAGTTTTACGCCGCTGCCGCCATGGTCTCCGGGATCGAGTTCGACCTGCTCTTCGGCCCCGCCTACAAGGGCATCCCGCTGGCGGCGGCGACCGCGGTGGCGCTGTACGCCCGTCATCGCAAGGAGGTCGCTTTCTGTTGCGACCGCAAGGAAGACAAAGACCATGGCGAAGGCGGGAAACGACTGGGGGCATCTCCCCGGGGGCGGCGGGCGCTGATCCTGGACGACGTGCTCAGCACCGGCGGTTCGGCGCGACGGGCCGCGTCTTTCCTGCGCCGGGAGGGGGCCGCGGTCGCCGGGCTTCTGGTCGCGCTGGACCGGATGGAAACGGAAGCGGGCGGGGGCTCCTGTGCCGAAGGATTGCGGCGGGAAATGGGGATTCGAATCGTGTCCATCGCCACCCTGGAAGACCTCCTGGAATACCTGCGGGAGCGACCGGAAGGCGAGTATCGGCAGGTCTTGCGGAACATTCTGGAGCATCGGGGCGGCCAGGGAGCGGCGGGCGTAAAAAACACGGATGCTTCATGGTAGGATCGATCCGGTTCGCATATCGCGTCGGGAAGACGAAGACGCCGGCGGCGCCTGGAGGAAGAGTAAAAAATGTTCCGAAAATTATTGTCTTTTATAGTCTTTACGGCTCCGTTGCGGGTGCGTGGGCCGCGGTTCCTGCCTTATGCCCGGAGGTTGCCGCCCGTCCTGGCGATCCTGGGGAGCGTGCTGGCGGCCGATGTCGCTACGGCGGCTATCAAATGCTGGACCAACCGGGAGGGGGTGAGGGAGTGCGGCAACAAGGTGCCGCCGGAGTATTCCCAGGAAGGGCACGATACCCTGAGTCGGCAGGGGATTGTCGTGGATACCAAAGAGAAGGCTCTTTCCCCGGAGGAAGTGGCAAAGAAACAGCAACTTGAGGCGCTGGAGGAAGAGAAGCGGCGGCAGCGGGAAGAGCAAGCGCAACAAGATCGGATATTGCTGGATATTTATGCCGAAGAGTCCGACATTATCCGCGCCCGGGATGACAAGATCTCTACCTTGGACGCCACGATTCAACTCTCCCGCGGCAAGATCGAGAAACTCAAGGCCCAGATTGCGGACAACGAGGCGCGCATCGCCAACTTCGAGGAGAGGGATGCCGAGCCCCCGGTAATCTTTCAGAATAACATCGCCGAATTCAGGGGCAGGGTGGCACGGGAAGAACTGTTTATAAGCGCGAAGTTGAAAGAAAGGAAAGCGCTCGCGGAAGAATACAATGAGTATCTGAGTCGCTTTCGTCAATTGACGCAAAAGCAGTAGCGGGGCGGTAGCGGCGGGGCGCGCCTCGCGGCGCCGGCATCCGGCATTTCAGGATTCCGGCGGCGGTTCCGCTTCGATCAGGGTCCCGACTCCCCGGTCGGTTAGAACTTCTATCAGCACGGCGTGTTCCACCCGGCCGTCCACGATGTGAGCGCTTTTCACGCGCCCGTCCTGCAACGCTTCCAGGACGGCCTGGAGTTTGGGCAACATGCCCCCCGTTACCCCTCCCCGGGAGATGAGGTCGCGCACCTTGCCGAGCGAGGGGTGCGGCAACAACCGGCCCCGTTCGTCGAGCAGCCCTTCGGTGTCCGTGAGCACGATCAATTTCTCTGCCCGCAGAGTTTCGGCAAGCCGGCCCGCCACCAGGTCGGCGTTGATATTGTATGACGTACCGTCTTCTCCCACTCCGATCGGAGCGACAACCGGAATGAATCCGTCTTGGGCCAGGACATGCACCACCCGCGGGTCAATCCGAGTCACCTCCCCCACGAAACCCAAATCAACCAATTCCCCGGAAGGTTGCCCCGCATCCGGGGTCGGCTCCAGCTTGCGCGCCTGGATCAGGCCCCCGTCCTTGCCGCTCAGCCCTACTGCCCGGCCGCCGTGGCTATTGATCAGCGCGACGATCTCCTTGTTCACCAGGCCTCCAAGTACCATCTCGACCGCATCCATCGTTTTGCTGTCGGTTACTCGCAGCCCGTTGACGAAGTACGACTCTTCGCCGAGCCGCTTGAGCAGGTCGCTGATCATGGGGCCGCCGCCGTGGACGACCACCGGATTGATGCCCACCAGCTTCATCAGCGCTATATCGGTGGCGAACCCGCTTTTGAGGGTGCGGCTGCCCATGGCATTGCCGCCGTACTTGACCAGGAAACTCTTGCCCCGGAACTTGCGGATATAGGGCAGGGCCTCGGTGAGGACCCTGGCGATCCTCAGCGCGTCGGAACGGCGGCGGGATCGGTCAGCCATGAGGCACTCCGCGGGAGCGCATTGCGGAAGATTCGCACAACCTGCCGCGCGGGGCTCAGAAGGGGAGGGTAAGGGCGGGATCGGTCCGGAGCAGCAACTCGCCGAACTGTTTCTGGATTTGCGACAGGGCGTCCTGGTTCTGGCCTTCGAAGCGCAGCACCAGCGAGGGCGAGGTGTTGGAAGGACGCAACAACCCCCAGCGATCCGGGTACTCCACGCGAATGCCGTCTATATCAATTAGCCGGGCGCCTTCCTGTTTCCGGCATTCTTCCTGGAACCGGCGCACCAGTTCCGGGGCCGTTCCCTCCGCCACCGGTATCCGGTATTCGGGCGACCCTATGCCCCCGGGGAGTTCGCGCAACACCTCGGTGGGAGAGCGCCGGTCCTGGGCCAGCACTTCCAGCAGGCGGCAAGTGGCGTAGATGGCGTCGTCGAAGCCGTACCAGCGCTCGCCGAAGAATATGTGGCCGCTGAATTCGCCCGCAAGGCATGCGTCCAGTTCCGCCATTTTGCTGCGGATCAGGGAGTGCCCCGTCTTCCACATGAACGGCTTGCCTTTATGCTCTTCGATCCAGCTGGCCAGCCGGTTGCTGCACTTGACGTCGAATATGATCGTGCCCCCGGGGTTTCGGGAAAGGACATCTTTGGAGAACAGCATCAGGATGCGGTCGGGCCAGACGATTTCTCCCTCGCCGTCAATCACAACCAGGCGGTCGCCATCGCCGTCGTAGGCCAGGCCCAGTTCCGCGTCTGTCTTGCGCACCCGGTCCCGCAGCGTTTCCAGGTTGGCCGGCACCGTGGGGTCGGGGCCGTCCGCCCCGGAGGAGGTCTGTGCCAGGCCGCAGGCCAGTTCCGTAACCTGGTGGCCCAGCTTGCGCAACAGGAACGGGACATAGGAACCGGCCATGCCGTTGGCGCAATCTACGACGATCTTCCGGGAGATTTCGCTCTTGGGGAACTCGTCCAGGAGGCGTTGCACGTAATACGTAAAAAAGTTCATGGTTTGCATGCGGCCGCGCCCGCTATGCTCCGGCATCCCCTGCTGGATGCTGTGGTACAGGGCGCGGATCCGCTCTCCCCACAAGGGCGCGCCCCCGACCACGATTTTCAAGCCGTTGTAATCGTCGTTGTTATGACTGCCGGTGACGACCACGCCATCCTGAATCTTTTGATGGTTCTGCGCGAAGTAGAGCACTGGGGTGGGCACCATGCCCAGATTCCGCACATTTATGCCTTCCGAGACCAGGCCCTTGATCAGCCCCTTGACCAGGTCAACGCTGGAATTGCGGCCATCGCGTCCCACCAGGATAACGGAACGGCCCTGGTTCCGGAGCTCCACGCCTATGGCGCGGCCGATGAGGCGCATCGTCTTGGGATTGAGTTCCTTGTCCACCAGGCCGCGCACATCGTACTCGCGGAAGATGTGTGCGGGCACCTGCGCCTCGTCGCCGCCCGCGGGGGCGGCAGCCGCTTCCCCCGCGCCGTTCTCCTCTTTGCCCGCCGCGCCCTTCTTTGCCGCGGGACGGACCGCGGTCGCCGGTCCCTGGTCGGCCGCGTCCGCTTTCAGGCTTCCCGTTTCTCCCCCCGCGCTCTGAACCTGCGTAATTTCGCCGCGGGCGGCGCCCCGTGCCGCCTGCGGCCGCGTCACCGCCTTCTGCGACGGCGCCTTTTTCTTCCGCATCCTGGGCAGTCCGGGCACCTCCGCCAGGAGTCGTTCCAGGCCGGGGTACTCCCCTTCCATGATTGCCCGGGCCGCACCCTCGAATACGACGCCGGCGGCGGGGGTGACTTTCTTGTAACGATGCCGGAAGTAGAGTGCGGCACCGCCGGCACCGACGGCCAGCACGGCGAGGATCGCTATCAGGATGCCCATGAGCTAAAGCGGGCGTTCGGGCCCGGAGCGCGCAGGCGGGACGCGCCGCATTCCCCAAGCCCTAATCCGCGGCCTTTCCGGTATGACCGAAGCCATCCTGCCCTCTGCTGGTTTCCTCAAACATCTCGACTACCTGCCATGAGGCACGCACCAAGGGGATGAAGGCAAGCTGCGCAATTCGATCCCCTGGTTGGATAGTAAAGGAACTGTTGCCGCGATTCCAGCAGGAAAGCTTGATTTCTCCCTGGTAGTCCGAGTCAATCAGGCCGACCAGGTTGCCCAGCACCAGCCCGTGGCGGTGCCCAAGCCCGGAGCGCGGCAACACGACCCCGGCCAGCTCGGGTTCGGCGATATGCACCGCGACCCCGGTGCCGACCAGCGCCACTTCCTGCGCCGCCAGGGTCAGAGGACCGTCCAGGCAGGCATGGAGATCCATCGCCCCGGCCCCGGGGGTGGCGTAGCGGGGCAGGGGGAAACGGTCCCCGATCCGCGGATCCAGGATCTTAATGCGGATGCCGCGCGTCATAGCGATCCGCGACGATACCGACCAATTGCCGAGCCAGGCGATCCTTGGGGCCTTTGTCCAGCCGCACATGTCCCCCGTCCCAGAACACCTCCAACTCGCTCTCCCGATCTCCAAAGCCCTGTTCCCAGCCGACTTGGTTGGCGACGATCATGTCCAGTCGTTTTTGCCGCAGTTTGCCGCGGGCGTTTTCCGCCACCCTTTCCGTCTCCGCGGCAAACCCGACCAGGAAGGGAGGGGGGTCCAATTGCGCGACGGCGGCAAGCACATCGGGATTCGGCTCCAGTCGCAGGCAGAGTTCTCCCCCCTTTTTCAGCTTTTCCTGGCGCGCGATGCGGCAACGGTAATCGGCCACGGCGGCCGCGGAGACGAAGATGTCGTGCCGCCCGGCCTCGGCGAGTGCGGCCCGCCGCAATTCCTCCGCCGTCGTTATCTCCAGGCAATGCATCCGTTCCGGGCGCTGCAGCGCCACCGGCCCGGAGATCAGGGTGACGCCGGCCCCGCCCTCCGCGGCCGCCCTGGCGATCGCATAGCCCATATGCCCCGAACTGCGGTTCCCGAGATAGCGCACCGGGTCTATGGGCTCCCACGTCGGCCCGGCGGTTACCAGCACGCTCCTGCCGCTCAGGCGCCCCGTGGCGAAGAATTGCGACAACCGGGCAACCAATTCCGCCGGTTCCAGCATCCTGCCGGCCCCCGTTTCGCCGCAGGCCTGCGGGCCGCTGGCCGGCCCCCAAAAACGCACCTCGCGGCCGCTTAGCAAGGCGACATTTTCCCGGGTCGCCGGGTGCGCCCACATCGAGGAGTTCATTGCCGGGGCGGCCAACAGAGGCGCCCGCAGGGCCAGGCACAGCGCGGACAACAGGTCGTTGGCATGGCCGTGCGCGATGCGCGCCAGAAAATCCGCGGTGGCCGGGGCAATCAACGCGGCATCGCACCAGCGCGCCAGCTCGATATGATCCATGCCGTGCCCGGCGGCGGCCTCGTCCTGTACGCATACCTCCTGTCCGGACACGGCGCGCATGGTCAGGGGCGTGATAAAACGGGTCGCCTCCCGGGTCATGGCCACGCGCACCGCCGCCCCCCGGGAGCGCAGCAGGCGCACCAGTTCGGCGCTTTTGTAGGCGGCCACGCTGCCGGTGATCCCGATCAGCAACCGTTTGCCCCGCAGGATTTCCATGTCGGAATTCTATCGGATCGCGGTTTTTGATATAATGCCCGTCCGCAAAGCCGTTGCCGGGCGCGGTTGCAAGCGCTGGGGGAAAGCGGCCGCAACGACAAGGAGGTCGTTACATGAGTTCGATCCGCGAATGGCCCGTATCCGAGCGCCCGCGCGAGAAACTACTGCGCCTCGGCACCCACAGCCTGTCGGATGCCGAGTTGCTCGCCATCTTCCTGCGCAGCGGCACCCGCGGCAAGGATGCCGTAGAGTTGGGGCGTGAACTATTGCACCGCTTCTCCGGCCTGCGCGCCCTGATGGAGGTGCCGTTAAGCGAGTTGGGCAAGGTCAAGGGCCTGGGTACGGCCAAGTGCGTGCTGTTGCGGGCCGCCCTGGAACTGGGCAAGCGTTACCTGCACGCGACCCTGGCCAAGGGCGACGTGCTGGACAACCCCTCCACCACCAAGGATTACGTAAGCCTGCATCTGCGCGGCTATGGCCACGAAGTATTCGCCTGTCTTTTTCTGGACAATCAGCACCGGATCATCAGTTTCGACGAAATGTTCAACGGCACCATCAATAGCGCCAGCGTCCATCCCCGCGAGGTGGTCAAGCGCGCCCTGCGACATAATGCGGCCGCCGTGATCCTCGCGCACAACCATCCTTCCGGCGCCGCCGAGCCCAGCCGCGCGGACGAACTGCTGACCCAGCGCCTGCAAGACGCGTTGAAATTGGTGGACGTCCGGGTCCTGGATCACCTGGTGGTCGGCGACGGCGAAGTGACCTCCTTCGCGGAGCTGGGAATGCTCTGAGCGCCTGCGCCGTCCGCCGCCGCCGGCGGCGGCTCGTACGCGGCCCGCACTTGGATTGGACGCGCCGCCCGCGCAGGGAGTACAATCGCCGATT
>JAPPQA010000111.1:0-8910 GCA_028817255.1 Gammaproteobacteria bacterium
CTTGAGAGAGAACAACCCGCGCCGCACCGGCGTTGCATAGGCTCGGAAACGCTGGGCACTCCCCCCAGAAAGAGGGAGCGCCATGCAGATCCGGCGCCGCGCCGATGCTATGCAATTTTGAATCTACGATTCAAGTAATCAACCAAATCGGCAACTGTTCGGCAAAGCAGTTCCGGCTCAGAGCCGCTAAGCATAGCGGCATCCAGGGTTCCCCAGATCGCACCGATCGAGAAAACCCCAGCGGCCTTTGCTGCCTTGGTGTCTTCCGGACGATCCCCGATATGTACAGCATCCTCGGGGGTGATATTCGCGTACTGTAACGCAAGGTTGATCGGGTCCGGATGCGGCTTGCGTCGCGTGGTATTGTGGTAGCCAATCACAACGTCAATGTGCCACCCTTGGTGACGAGCAATTGCCTTGCAATACTGATCGGGGCTTGATGTAACAATAGCGATGGGAATGGCACAACTGTGCAATTTCGAGAGAAGCTCCGAGATTCCCTCATAAGGTGTGATTTCAGGGATTTTCGCAAAGACCGACCTCCATTTCCCAGACTGCTGATATTTCAGTACCGACCGGGAATCAACCAACGTTAAATCGAGATCAAAAATGACCACGGCGTATTGCCTCACTCAAAAAATTGACAGCTGGGTCCTTCCGTGTCCGTAATGTGCTTCACGCCCGCCTTTCTCCTCAAATCTTAAGAGGGACATCGCGTCTGCCGGGCACTCCAAGCTTATCGCTCCTTGTTCTAAAAGCAGGGAATTCCCCTTAGGCGGCTGATGATTAACGCAGTGAAGCGGGTGGGCGACGCAGGCCAATATTTTCCCCTGCTTTCGGGCAAATTTTGCAGTGATCATAGTTCCGTCCCACTCTGGGGTTTCTACGACGATTACCAACTGCGACAACCCTGCCTGAATTCGATCTCTGAATCCAAACGACTGCCTGTAAGGCGGCGTCCCCGGCGCATACTCGGAAACAAGACAACCGCCGCCAGCGATAAGCGCCTCCGCTAAATCGGTGTTTGCTTTGGGATACACGCGGTCCAGGCCATGCGCCATCACGGCAACCCCGCAGCCTTTTGCCTCCAAACACCCCCTATGCCCCTCCGTGTCGCAGCCCAAGGCCAAGCCGCTTACGATCACCGCGCCCTCCGTTGCCAAGACCCTTCCGAATTCTCGTGCCCTCCTGCGACCGAATTCCGAGGGTTCCTTCGTGCCGACGATGGCGGCAGCGCTGTCTGCATTCAGTCCGCCGGCCTCACCTTTGCAATACAGGATGGGGCAATATCCGCCCAGAACAGGAGAGAGATTCTCCTGCAGGGCCTCCAAGCGGCGGGGGTAAAGGGAGTCCCCCAGCGCCAATGCCGTAATGCCATGCCTGCCACACTTTTCCAGGACTCCTGAGGCGTAATCCCAAGCCGCACGGGCCTTATCCGAACCGCAACGGGAAAAATCGGCGAATTGCCGCTCATCTCCGGGAAGAGAGTTTCCAGATTGGAGAATCTCAACCACGCGCTTCGGCTTCTCGCCCAAACGACGCAAGCCAATAGCGAACTGGACGCGATGGAATTTATGTTTCATAGCCGATCCGATTCTACTTCCAGAATTGCTTGATATCACCGAGACGCTCGTCATTATCGTTGTTCGGCCCGATATCCCCTTGAGTTACATACTTCCCAAGAGCGACCGGGAGAATTCTACATGTGTTTCCGTTGGAGCTCTCAATAGCGATCCGGATTGCCGTGAAAGTCGCTCCTCGTGTGACAAAGTCGTCGAGAATCAAAAATATCGGGCTATCTTCTTCCAGGCGATTACACTCGTAGTTGGCATTGCGAACCTCGGCATCTCTGTTTTTGCCGTTATCCGTAATGCTATGGAGTGGCCGGTGTTTCTTTTTTGACAATAGATCAGGCCGAAATTCCAAGCCCTCCATATGATCGCACAACATCTTTGCAAGCCTATACAGCGGCCTGTCAGGCTGAACTTTTTCGACATCATGAGACAGCGCCGTTACCACGTAAATCGGTTGCTCCCCCATGTTCAAATTCAACCCGCCAATCAGCGGAGGCAGCTTGTTCTGCAACATAAGATACACTCCGTCAAATGCTTTCGTGTTACCCGTTTTGAATTCCAGGATTCTACGGCTCCATTTGTCTGGGAGTTCCCGCACGCTCCAAATAAGCGCATATACATTCTCCCTGTTCCACGCCCACAATCCGTAATCCCCACGTTGCAGGCAAAGCCAACCGCCGTCTGTCGTGTGCATTTGGAACAATCTACCTCCTCGGATTAGACACTCTTAGAGAATACTCAGCCGCGCACCGCAACGACAAGCCACGTCATATCCGTAGAGAGCGCAGCTGATATGGCCGCCGGTCAAGGGCATTAGCGCTTTATGCCGCCCTGGCGGGGCGGCGCACTGGTTGCCACTGCACCGTGCGGCGCGGTGGCCCAGTTATCCACAATTGCCTCCGCCTGAACGGAACGCAACGACCGCGCCTTGGACGACTTCCGCCTAAGCGGTTATGATTGGCGTTTCGAGGAGGCCGCAAGCGCGGGCGATGCGCAACCCGGGACCCGGCGCCAGAGAATGCGCCCAGAGAACGAGCCGATTCGCCGGGGGCATGACTTATCGAGGAATATCGCCAAACTGCCGGATTACGGACTATGGAAGATCGCAGAGGATACATCTGGTACGACGGAGAGCTGAAGCCCTGGAACGAAGTCCGGGTGCATGTCTTGACCCACACCCTGCACTACGGCACGGGAGTGTTCGAGGGCATCCGCGCCTACGAGGCCCGCAAAGGAACCGCCGTCTTTCGCCTGGAAGATCATGTCAGCCGGCTGTTCCGCTCCGCCCGCATCCTGAACATTCCGATTCCCTGCCCCCCGGCCGAAGTCACCGCGGCATGCCTGGAGGCCGTCAGCGCCAACCAACTGCAAACGGCCTATATACGCCCCATGTGCTTCCTGGGCGCGGAGGGCCTGGGGCTGCGGACGGATAACCTCAGCAGCCATTTGATCGTCGCCGCCTGGCATTGGGACACCTACCTCGGGCCCAAGGCGCTGGAACAGGGAATCCGCGTCAAGACCTCGTCTTTTACCAAGCTGCACGTCAATTCCGGCATGTGCAAGGCCAAGGTCAACGGCAACTATGTCAACTCGATGCTGGCATTGCAGGAAGCGCGCGCCAGCGGTTGCGAAGAGGCCCTGTTGCTGGACACGGACGGCTACGTGGCCGAGTGCAGCGGGGAGAATATCTTTATCGTCCGGGACGGCAGGATTTACACTCCGGAGGCCACGGCGGCATTGGAGGGCATCACCCGCGACACGGTCCTGCGAATTGCCGAAGACCGCGGCCTGAACGCGCGGGAAAAGCGCATTACCAGAGACGAAGTGTACGGCGCAGACGAAGTCTTTCTCACCGGGACCGCCGCGGAGGTCACCCCCGTGCGCGAATTGGACAGCCGCCAGATCGGCACCGGCGGGCGCGGCCCGATCACCGAACGCCTGCAGCGTCTGTACTTCGACCACGTGCACGGGCGCAGCGAAGCGCATGGGGAATGGCTGCATTACCTGGACGGCGCCCGCAACGCCCAGCGTCAGCCGCGACGACATGCCGGATAAAGACCCCGCGGTTCGCAAGCCTTACCAGACGAAGCACCACGAGATTCGCCGCGACGAGTTGCCGCTGCACTGCCCGCCGCCGGGCGCCAGCCTGTGGAACGCCCATCCCAGGGTATATCTGCCGCTGGAGGAAACGGGCAAGGCGCAGTGTCCCTACTGCGGGGCGGAGTTCGTCCTCAAGGAAGATTAGAGCCTGTCGCGCGTGCCGTAAGCGCATCGTAGCAGGATGCCGCCGCCCCTGACCGTCGTACAGACGCTGCCTTCCCTGGAGGGAGGCGGCGGAGTGGAACGGGGAACGCTGGAGCTTGCCCGCAGGCTAGCCCGCGAGGGGCATCGTTCCATCGTGATCTCCAGCGCGGGGCCGCGCACCGCCGCCCTGCTGGCGGGCCATGGCCGCCATATTCCCTGGCCGATAGGAAAGAAATCTCCCCTTACGCTGGCTCTGGTGCCGCGCCTGCGGGCCTTCCTGGAGCGCGAGCGCCCCGATATTTTGCATGTGCGCTCGCGGCTGCCGGCATGGATCTGCCACTTGGCGATTCGGCGAATGCCGCCCGCCCGGCGGCCCCGCCTCGTCAGCACTTTTCACGGCGCCTACTCCGTGAACCGCTACAGCGCGGTAATGGCCAGGGGAGAGCGCGTTATCGCCGTGTCCCGATTCATCCGCGAGTATATCCTGCGCCACTTCCCCGCGGATTGCGCGGAAGAACGGCTGGTCCTCATTCCCAGGGGAATTGACCCCGGGGTCTTCCCCTTCGGGTTCCGCCCCGACGCCGAATGGCTGCGCCGCTGGCGCAGCGAGCGCCCCGGCCTGGAAGAAAAACGCATCGTCACCCTGCCGGCGCGCCTGTCGCTGAGAAAGGGCGTGGAAGACTTTATCGCAACGATCAAGGCGCTGAAGAAAAAGCGGATACCGGTACACGGCCTGATCCCGGGGAAAATCGAGGCGCGAAAGACGCGGCTGCTCAACCGCTTGCGGCGGCAGAGCGCCCGGATGGGGGTAGCGGAAGATATCTCCTTCCTGGGCCACCGCGACGACATACGGGAGATCCTGTCCATCTCCGACGCGGTGCTCTCCCTCTCCGAGAAACCCGAGTCCTTCGGGCGCACGGTACTGGAGGCATGCAGCCTGGGGGTGCCGGTCGTGGCCTACGACCACGGAGGCGCCGGCGAGATCCTGGACGCCCTGTTCCCCCAGGGGAAAGTCCGCCCCGGCGACCGGGAACAACTGGCGCACAAGCTCGCCGGGCTTCTCGAGCGACCCGCGCGCCCGCGCCGCCGTCACCCCTATCTGCTGGAGGACATGCTGAGCCGCACCCTCGCGCTCTACGAGGAGCTTGCCGCCGAGCCCGCTTCTCTTGCCGCTACTTCCCCAGGCAAAAGCGCGAGAAGATCCGATCCAGCAGATCCCCGGCGGGCGCCACGCCGATAATCTCTCCCAGGGCGGTCTCCGCCGTCCGTAAATCCTCGGCCAACAATTCCGCCGCCCGCTCTTCCCGGAATCGCGCCCGCCCCCGGCGCAGGCTGTCCGACACGCTACGCAGGGCAGATAAATGCCGTTCGCCGCAGAACAGCGCGTCCTGCTGCTCTCCACCGGCCTCGTAACCCGTCTGTTTTCCGATCGCCCGGTACAGGAACTCCAACCCGGCGCCCGTCCTGGCCGAGAGCTGCACCTCCCAGCAACCGTCCTCTCTTTGCCGCATCTTCGCCGGCGCGCCGCTGCGATCGATCTTGTTATAGATCAGGATCTTCGGCGCCGCAGGGGAAGAGTCCGACACTTCGAGCGGCGGCTCCGGCGCGCCGCCGTCATACTCCCGGACCAGGAGAATCAAGTCCGCATCGGCGATAGCGCCGCGGGTGCGCCGTATGCCCTCCCGTTCGACCGGGTCGGCGGTATCGCGCAGCCCTGCCGTGTCCACCAGCCGGGCGGGCAATCCCTCCAGATTGACCTCCGCGCGCACCGGGTCGCGGGTAGTGCCCGGACTCTCGGTCACGATGGCGCGTTGGCAACGGCAGAGGGCATTCAATAGCGTGGACTTGCCTACGTTCGGCGCCCCCACAATGGCGATCTCCAGGCCGGCGGACAGCAGTTCCCCCTGCCGGGCCCGCCCCCGCAATTCCGACAAGCGCCCCTCCAGCTCCACGAGCCGCTCTTCCACCCGTTCCTGGTTCAGGGAATCCGCTTCCCCCTCGGGGAAATCCAGGGCGGCCTCCAGCCGACTGCGTAAATCCTGCAAAGCATCGCGCAACGCGGCGACCCGCCCCGACAGGTCGCCCTTCAGCGACCGGGCGGCGCTGCGGGCCGCGCTGGCGGTGCCGCTCTCGATCAGGCCGGCCACGGCCTCGGCCTGCACAAGATCGATCTTGCCGTTGAGAAAAGCCCTCTCGGTGAACTCGCCGGGGCGGGCGGGCCGCGCGCCCAGCTCCAGGGCCCGTCGCAACAGCGCCTGCACGACGGCACTCCCTCCGTGGCCGTGCAATTCCAGCACATCTTCGCCGGTGTAAGAGGCCGGCCCCACGAACAAAAGGGCAATCCCCTGGTCTATGATTTCCCGTGAGGAATCCCGGAAGCGGCAGAGGTGGGCGTGTCGGGGCCGCAGCTCCTTGCGGCCGGTAATGCCCCTGGCAATAGCGATGGCTTCCGGGCCGGAAATGCGGAGCACGCCGATGGCCGCCTTTCCCCCGGCGGTGGCAACGGCGACAATGGTGTCCGCTTCCATGCCGCCTCCCTCGGGGCCGGGGCGGGACACGGGCTCAGCCAGTGGCGCCCGCCGCCGTCTCTTTCTCGATCCGGGCGTACACGTACCGCTGCTGTAACAACGACAGGGTATTGTTCACCAGCCAGTAAAGCACCAGGCCGGAAGGAAAGAAGGCGAACAATCCGGTAAAGATCACCGGGAGAAAATTGATGATCCGCTGCTGCACCGGATCTGCAATCGGCGGGTTCAGTTTCTGTTGCAGGTACATGGTGATGCCCATGACCACCGGCAGGACAAAATACGGGTCCCTGCTGGAAAGATCGCGAACCCAAAAGGCAAACTCCGCCTGCCGCAGTTCTACGCTCTCAAGCAGGACCCAGTACAGGGCGATAAATACGGGGATCTGCACTACGATGGGGAGGCAGCCGCCAAGGGGGTTCACTTTCTCTTCCCGGTAGAGCTGCATCACCGCCTGGTGCATGCGCTGCCGGTCGTTCCCGTAACGCTCCTTCAGGGCCATCATTCTGGGTTGCAGTTTGCGCATGCGCGCCATGGAGCGGTAACTGGTCGCGGAGAGACGATAAAAGAGGATTTTCACCAGCAGCGTCAGCAAAATGATGGAGACGCCCCAGTTCCCCGTAAACCCCTGCAACCAGATCAGGACGACGAACAGCACTTTGGCGACGAACCATAGCCAGCCGTAGTCCAGAGTCAACTCGAGCCCCGGGGCGGTTTCGGCGAGGGTCCGCTGTAGCTTCGGTCCCAGGTATAAATGGTGTCCCGTCGTCTTGCTTTCGCCGGGCGCCACCTGCACGGGAGGGGCGATCGAACCGGCGATATAGTGTTCCGCCACGGGGGACAGGGTGTAGTAGCGGTATTCCCATTGCGGGTTGACAGGGAGCACCGCAGTCAAGAAGTATCGCTGCAGATAGGCGATCCAGCCATTGGCAATATCTTCCGCCAATTTTTTCTTCTGGATATCGGAGAAATCAATCTTTTGATAGCGCTTGTCCGGGCTTGAAAGCGCGATGCCCTGATACCCGGCATACCCCCCCGAGGCGATATCGATCCCGGAATCCGACTCGCGGTATCGGAACTGCATGTACGTCCTGCCTTTCCATGGCGCCTCGCCGGAGTTGCGAATCTCGTAGAGGACATGGACCACGTAACTCCCCCGGCGCAGGAGAAAGACCTTGTCAACCTGCAACCCCCCCTCGCGATTGCCGCTCCACCGCAGGCGAACCTCCATGCTTTCCCCTTCCAGGGAATAGTTTTCCTCCGCGGCCGCGAATAGATCGTCTTCCTGTGGCAAGCGCACAGAGGACTGGGCGCTCAGGACGCCCCCCCGTACCGAGAGCAGGTTCGACCGGCTGCCGTCAACCAAGGCGAAGTTTTCCTCGCCGTCCAGTTCTACCGGGTATTGAAGCAAGCGAACGGATCGGATCGCCGCCCCGCGCGGATCGATCTCCAAGGCCAGAACATCCGTGCGTATCTCCATCCTTTGTGTCGGCCCTGTCGGGGCCGCTTCCGCCTCCTCCGGGCCGGCATGCGGCCTTGCGTCCGCGGGGATTTCCGGAATCCGCGCGGCACCCGGCGGAGCCGTCTCCGTCGCCGCCGGCTCTTCCTCCGGCCCCTCCCGCCCGTAATCTCTCTGCCAGGCCTGCCATAACAGAAACAGCAAAAAGAGGAACAAGAAAAACAGGAACAGGCGTTGCGTTTCCAAGGGAAAAAGTCCTAAGGAACCGGGTCAAAACCGCCCGCACAGAACGGGTGACAACGCAACAGACGCCGCGCGCCCAACAGGCAACCCCGGAAGGAGCCGTGGCGGCGAATCGCCGTCTGGGCATATTCGGAGCAACTGGGCGCAAAGCGACAGCGCGCGCCAAAGAGGGGACTCAGAAGGTACCGGTATATCCCAACCAAGGCGATCAGGAACGTTCTCACCGTACCAACTTCCGCCACAGCAGGGACAGCTCCTTCTCCAGCTCGGGGTTTTTCAAAATATGCACCGGGCCTTGCGCTATCACCAGTATGTCCCTGCCCCCTAAAAAGTCTTGATGGCGGCGAAAGCTCTCCCGCATAACCCTCTTAACCCGGTTGCGGTCCACCGCCCGGCGCGCGTTTTTGCGGGAGACGGCCAACCCCAGCCTCGGGTGATTCCTTCCATTCTCCTTGTTGGGAGCGACGAAGCGCCGTACCCGGCATCGCGTGGGCGCCCGCGACAGCCGCCGTATCTCGACGGTACAAACGAGCCTTCTGCTTTTCCCCAGCCGCCTGCTTCCGGAACGGCCGGCGGCCGCATCCCCCTTATACAGAGAGGCGGCGCCTCCCTTTCGCCCGGCGCCGCTTCAGTATGGCGCGGCCGCCGCGGGTGCGCATGCGGGCGCGGAACCCATGGCAACGCTTCCTCTTGATGTTACTGGGCTGGTAGGTTCTCTTCACGGTGGCGCAAGAGTACGGCGACCGGCAGGGATAAGTCAACGATCCCGCAACTTTCCTTGCCGTTCCCCGGCGGCGCCTCTGTCCAGAAAGCCCTTCCCCAACCGCCCTCGGCGCCGCCCGCGCAAGGGTTGTGCGTCAGGTGT
>JAPPQA010000111.1:8929-19824 GCA_028817255.1 Gammaproteobacteria bacterium
CCGAAACAAGGGTACACTAGGCGCTCAGTGGACCTCCCTGCAGGTCGGGGAACCTGTTCTGTCTTTGGCTTCATCGCATGTTTTGGAACTTCTGTCGGGAAAAGTTAAGGGAAGAACTGACAAAGGATCAGTTCGACACCTGGATCCGTCCCGTGCAAGCCGTAGAGGCCGAGGACTCTATTACGCTCATCGTGCCCAACCGCTTCGTATTGAACTCGCTTGAAGAACACTACCTGCCGAAAATACGCGAGATCGCTCACAGGGAGGGTCGTCCGGAAATATCCGTAGAAGCGAATATAGGAGGCCGCCTCACCGAAACGAATGGCGGCGAACGCACCGACGCGCCCCCCCGCGCCGGCCCCGTCTCGCCCATCTCCAAGTACAACATCAAGTTGCGGGAGGACTATACCTTCGACACTTTCGTGGAAGGCAGCACGAACCGATTCGCCAAGACGGCCGCGCTTCAAGTCGCCAAAAAACAGGAACCGGCCCACATTCCGTTGCTTATATGCGGTGGCGTCGGACTGGGAAAAACGCACCTTATGCAGGCGATCGGACACGAAAGCACAAGGAGACAGCCCGGGACGCAGATCGCATACCTTCATTCCGAACGCTTCGTCGCCCAAATGGTGCATGCCCTGCAACACAACACGATAGACCGGTTTAAAAAGCACTACCGATCTCTGGACACCTTGTTGATAGACGATATCCAGTTCTTTGCCGGAAAAGAGCAGTCCCAGGAAGAATTCTTCCACACCTTCAACGCCCTGCTGGAAAGCCAGAGCCGAATCGTCCTGACCTGCGACCGCTACCCCAAGGAAATCCCCGGTCTGGAGGAGAGATTGAAGTCCCGCTTCGGATCCGGCCTCACCGTCACCATCGATCCGCCGGAACTGGAAACCCGGGTAGCCATTTTGAAGAGCAAGGCGCAACAAAGGCAGTCCGAAGTTCCGGACGAGACCTGCTTCTTTATCGCCAAACGCTTTCGTTCCGCTAACGTGCGCGAGTTGGAGGGCGCGCTGAACCGGGTCATCGCGAACGCCAAATTCACCAACGCCCCCATTACCCTCGATTTCGCCAAAGAGGCGCTAAAAGACATGCTCGCCCTGATAGACCGGCAGGTATCCCTGAGCAATATCCAGAAAACCACCGCCGAGTATTTCAACATTCGAATCTCCGATTTGCTGTCCAAGCGCCGGAGCCGCTCGATTACCCGGCCGCGACAGATCGCCATGACCATCGCCAAGGAACTGACCAACCACAGCCTCCCCGAAATCGGAGAGGCATTCGGCGGCAGAGATCACACGACGGTTATCCATGCCTGCAGGAAAATCTCCGAACTCCGCCAAGGCGACAACAAGATCGAAGAGGACTACAAAAACATTATGAAGATCCTGTCCATATGATGGGAGAATCGCTTAGCAAGCCAGGGAATTCCTTGCCGCGGATACCAGGTTCGGGACAGGTAATACACAGGACGCGCGAGACTGGGGAGGCCGCAGTCACGGGCAAGGAAAAGCTTTTCCACCGAAATGGGGCGCCCTTAAAATAACGAGGTTTAAAAATGAATAAAGAATTTACTGTAGCGCAGAAAACCCTGTACCAGGCCATGCAGGCCGTGCGGCGAATTATCGAAAGCGGGACGCAGACCCCCACGATACTGAACCAGGTTTTGTTGCAGACCGAGGGGGAAAAGCTCACCGTTACGGCAGCGACTCAGCAATTGGAGTTGAGTATCGCTCTGGCTTGCAAATCCGATTCCGAATTCGTTTCCACGCTGCCTGCCGCGAAGCTGGCCGATCTCTGCCAGTCCTTTCCTACGGACGCCGAACTGAAGGTTTCTTTCCAGGAAAATATGGGCACGGTTACCTCCGGGAAAAACCGCTTTACGCTGAAGAACCTGTCTTCCGAAGAGTTTCCCCATATGCAGGGGGTGGACCCCAAGGCGCAGTTTTCGCTCCCGCGCAGCGTCTTCCGGCACCTGTTGGAAAAAACTTTGTTCTGCATAGGAGCCCAGGATTCCCGCGCTTATCTGAACGGTTTGTTGCTGGAAGTGGCCAACGGAAAGATTCGGGCGGTGGGTACGGATGGGAACCGGCTGGCGCTGGCGGAAGTCTCGCTGGAGATGGATTCGGAGTTATCGGTTCGGATGCTCGTTCCCCGCAAGACGGTGGAGCGCCTGTTGCAGTTGATCGAAGGCGATGGAGAACTGCAGCTGGAGATAGATCGCACATTCGTCCGATTTACGATGGATAATCTGCGGTTCACATGCCGCCTTTTTGAAGACGAGTATCCCGATTACGAGAAGGTCGTTCCGGCGCCGACCGAGTCGCTGATGCTGGCTAGTCGAGAGAACCTTCTCAAGGTTCTGCTGCGAGCCTCCGCGCTCCTGGAGGATAGGAGATACGGCGGCGTGAACCTGCATATCTCGGAGGGCGCCATGCGTTTGGAGGTGGAGAACAGAGAAGGAGAGCGCGGCGAGATGGAGTTTGCGGTCGAGTATGAAGGGGACCCGTTGCAGATAGGATTTAACGCGGATTTTCTGATGCGCGCTTTGGAGAAGGTCGAAGGGGAGAAGGTGCGGTTCTACTTCACGTCTGCCACGGGCAGCTGTTTGATTCTTCCCGCCGAAGAAGATTCGTACAGATATGTGATCATGCCGATGCGGCTGTAGGGGCGGGGACCGAAGGTGGGGTGTTTCACGTGGAACCGGTTTCCCGGGACGGCGCCCTGGGACGGCGCCTTGGGCGCGGTTCCACGTGGAACGGCAAACGGAATCGGAAAAGCATGGGGCTAGAAAGAGAAGGAGTAGGGATGACGAAGGCAGCTAAGGAAAGCTACGACTCTTCCAAGATCAAGGTCTTGCGCGGTCTGGATGCCGTACGCAAACGGCCGGGGATGTATATCGGCAACACGGAAGACGGAACCGGGTTGCACCACATGGTGTTCGAGGCGGTGGACAACAGCGTGGACGAGGCCCTGGCCGGATACTGCGACGAGATTCGGGTCGTCATCCACACGGACGAAACGATATCAATACGGGATAATGGCCGCGGGATTCCGGTGGACATGCATGCGGAGGAGGGGAAAACCGCCGCGGAAGTGATCATGACGACCCTGCATGCGGGCGGAAAATTCGACGACAACGCCTACAAGATATCGGGGGGGCTGCATGGGGTGGGGATCTCGGTGGTCAATGCCCTCTCCGAGCGCCTGGTGCTCGAGATTCGCCGCGGCGGCGGGTACTACCGGCAGGAATATCGGAACGGGTCTCCGGAGACGCCTCTGCAACGGATAAACGACTCCGACGAGACGGGCACGAGCATTCGTTTCCAGCCCAATGCCGGAGTATTCCGCGACCTTTCCTTCCATTATGACGTGTTATCCACCCGCCTGCGGGAATTGTCTTTCCTGAATGCCGGGATTGGGATTGACCTGCTGGACGAGCGCTCCGGGCGTCAGAACCACTTTCGCTACAAGGGAGGAATCTCAGCTTTCGTAAAGGATTTGGGCCGCAATAAAACCACGTTGCACGAGAGCGTGATCGCGCTGGATGAGAAACGGGGGGATGTAGAGATCCAGCTGGCCCTGCAATGGAACAGCTCCTATCAGGAAAGCATTTTCTGTTTCACGAACAACATTCCGCAGCAGGATGGCGGCACTCACCTGGCGGGACTTAAATCCTCCCTGACTCGAACCCTGAACGGCTTTCTTGAAGAGCGCGGCCTTAACGCCAAGGCGAAGCTGTCCATAGCGGGCGAAGATGTGCGGGAAGGGCTGATCGCCGTGCTGTCGGTCAAGATGCGCGACCCGAAATTCTCCTCTCAGACAAAGGACAAGCTGGTATCGGGGGAGGTGAAAGGCATCATTGAGTCCATCGTTCCGGGGGCGCTGCGGGATTTCCTGTTGGAACGCCCGGCCGAGGCGAAGGCGATATGCGAGAAGATTATCGAGGCCTCCCGCGCCCGGGAGGCGGCTCGCAAGGCCCGGGAATTGACGCGAAGGAAAACGGCGTTGGACATCGCCGGTCTCCCGGGCAAGCTCGCCGACTGTCAGGAGAAAGACCCGGCCCGCTCCGAGTTGTTTCTGGTGGAGGGGGAATCGGCGGGCGGTTCCGCGAAGCTGGGGAGGGATCGCCGTTACCAGGCGGTATTGCCGCTTAAGGGGAAGATTCTCAACGTGGAGAAAGCCCGTCTGGACAAAATCCTTTCCTCGGCCGAGATCGGGACCCTGATCACTGCCCTGGGTTGCGGTATCGGCAAGGACGAATTCGACCCGGCCAAGCTACGCTACCACCGGATTATCATTATGACGGACGCCGACGTGGATGGCTCCCACATCCGCACGTTGTTGCTGACCTTTTTCTACAGGGAGATGCCCGCGCTGGTAGAGCGAGGCCACATCTACATTGCCCAGCCGCCGCTCTACAAGGCCAAGAAAGGCAAGCAAGAACAGTATCTGCAGACGGAACGGGAACTGGACCTGCACTTGATGAAGCTGTCCCTGCAAGATGCCAGCATACATCCCGGCAATGGGGGGAAGGCCGTGGCGGGAAAGGCCCTCGCGCGCATCGGCGACGCGTATTCCCGCATGAAAGAAGACTGCGCCCTGCTGGCCAAGCGCTACCCTCCCCAGCTGGTGAGGCAGATACCGGAGATGCCCAGCTTGCAGTACGAACCGGTTCCTACCCAGGACGCGGTCCGGGAGTGGTTCGGCGAATTGGGACGCCGCATCGGCGCCGGCAACGGCGCCGGCGCCCAGGTCGCGCGCATCGAGAAAGAAGATCAGGGCTGGCGCGTGTTCTTTACCCTCAGCCAGTACGGGATCCCCATCGCCGTCGAATTGGGCCCGGAGTTGTTTCTATCGCCGGAGTACATGCGCATCGGAGAGTATGCCCGGAAACTGGAGCTGCAACCGGAAGCCTTTGCCCAGGTGAAGGAACGGAAACAGCCCGTGACCTCCCTCTACAGCGCCGTGGAATGGATCCTGGAACAGGCCCGCCGCGACATCAGCCTCCAGAGATACAAGGGCCTTGGGGAAATGAACCCGGACCAACTCGGCGAGACCACCATGGACATCAAAACGCGCGCCCTGTGCAAAGTAAAACTGGAGGACGCCATCGCCGCCGACAAGGTCTTCTACACCTTGATGGGCGAACCGGTAGAGCCGCGCAAGAAGTTCATCGAGGCCAACGCCCTTTTCGTGGAAAACCTCGACACCTGAGCCGCGGCCTTCAAGTCGCGGCGCTCACATCGCGGCGGCCCTTGCCAGGGTCCATACGTCTATGCGCCCGATCCCTCCCCTGCGCAGGGTCCTGGCGAGTTCGTTCACGGTGCTCCCCGTGGTCACCACATCGTCCACGATGGCGACATGACGATATTCCGGCAACCGCTCCCCGGGCAACAGGAAAGCGTTGCGCACGTTGGCGCGCCGCTCCCCCGCGGTGAGCCCCTGTTGCGGGCGGCCGGGACGGCGCTTCAGGCCGCAAGGGTCTATGGGGATGCTCAGGTCGTCCCGCAGCCAGCGGCAGATCTCCAGGGACTGATTGAAGCCGCGGTGTCGCAGGCGCCTGTGGTGCAGCGGCACCGGGACCAGCGCCTGGGGAAGCGCCGCGTCCCGGGCCCGCGCCGCCTTCGCCAGCCACTCTCCGAAGTTGCGCGCCAGGTAAAGCCTGGAGCCGGACTTCAACTGCAACACCAGGGAATTAATGGGGAATTCGTACACGAAAGGGGCCATACAGGAAAAGTAAAACGGCGGGCGGCGCAGGCAGGCCGGGCAATGCCCGGGCCAGGGCATCGGCAGGGCGCAGCGCGGGCAGGCGCGGAGATTATGCGGGAGATCTTCCGAGCAACCCTGACACAGGGCGCCGCGGCCCCGCGCGCCGCAGACGACGCAGGGCGGGTAGAACAGCCGGTCCAGCCACGTCCCTATAGCCGACACAATCCAGCCTCGCTACAATGATGCCCAAGCAAGCCGGGCGCGCCCGCATGATCGCGGGGCATTCCGCGGGCGGCTCCGCGTGAGGAGCCGCAATGGCGCGCCGCCGGCTGCAGGGTAGCAGCACGGAAGGGGGCTTTTCCACTTTGCCGCAAAAAAAAGCGATCTCCGGGGAAATCCGCTGTGACTGGTCGTTGCCGGAAGTCATGGCGCTGTTCCGTTTGCCGCTGCCGGAATTGTTGCGGCGCGCGCACCGGATCCACTGTCGCCATTTCGATCCCAGGGAAGTGCAGCTCTGCGTATTGCTCAGCATTAAGACGGGGGGCTGCCCGGAAGACTGCGCATACTGTCCGCAGAGCGCGCGGTACCGCACCGGGGTGCGCCCCACCCCCCTGCTTGACTTGAAGGAAGTCCGCACACGGGCGTTGCAAGCCAGGGATCAAGGCGCCAGCCGCTTCTGTATGGGCGCTGCCTGGCGCGGGCCGCGCCCGCGCGACCTGCCGCCGGTGTTGGAGATGATCTCCGCGGTCAAAGACCTGGGCCTCGAGACCTGCGCGACCCTGGGACTCCTGGATGCCGGGCAGGCGCGCCTCCTCAAAGGCGCCGGTCTGGACTTCTACAACCACAATATAGACACCTCGCCCGGCTTTTATCGCAAGGTCGTAGGTACGCGCACCTATCAGGATCGCCTGCGGACCCTGGCCCATGTGCGCCAAGCCGGGATGGCCGTATGCTGCGGGGGGATCGTCGGCATGGGCGAGAGCGTGGCGGATCGCGCCGAAATGCTGCAGGTTCTCGCTACCCTGCCGCGGCACCCCGAAAGCGTGCCGATCAACCTCCTGCACCGCTCGCCGGGGACGCCGCTGGCGGATGCCGCCCCCGCGGACCCCCTGGACCTGGTGCGGGCGGTCTCGGTCGCGCGTATCGTGATGCCGGCCTCGCGCGTCCGTCTGGCGGCGGGCCGGGACGAACTGTCGGACGAATTTCATGCCCTTTGTTTTCATGCCGGCGCGAACTCAATCTTCTACGGCGAGAGGCTGCTGACGACCAAGAATTCGGCGGTGGCCCGGGACCGGCGGCTATTGCAGCGTCTCGGCATGGTCGTCTCCCACTAGCGCGGGGGGCCGCCGCGGGCCGGCGGAGCGTGTCGTGAGCGGATTTCTGGAGCGCCTGGAGACGCGGCTGGCATCTCTGCCGCCGGAGGCCCGCCGCCTTCGCCGGCCTCTGGAGGGGGCGCAGGGGGCGTGGGCTTGGCAGGACGGACGGCGGCTGCTGAACTTCTCCAGCAACGATTACCTGGGTCTCGCCTCCCACCCGGCGGTCGTAGGGGCGGCGGCGCGCGCCTTGCGGCAATACGGCGTGGGCAGCGGCGGCTCGCAACTGGTCTGCGGCTACAGCCGGGCGCAACAAGCCCTGGAGGAGCAACTGGCCGAACTGACCGGCCGCGAGCGCTGCCTGGTCTTCTCTTCGGGATATCTGGCGAACCTGGCCGTGGTCGGCGCCCTGTTGGGGCCGGGCGCCCTGGCCTGCGCCGACCGGCTCAGCCATGCCTCTCTGGTGGATGCCATATTGCTGTCGCGGGCGCGCCTGTCACGGTACCGCCATGCGGACCCGGAATCTTTGCGGCGCAAACTGGCCGCCGCCGCCGGCCGCGACTGCCTGGCGGTCACCGAGGGCGTATTCAGCATGGAGGGCGATGTTCCTCCTCTGCGCGAGATCGCGCGGCTCTGCCGCCGCCGCGGCGTCGCGCTGATGGTGGACGATGCCCACGGGATCGGCGTCCTGGGCGCGACCGGAGCGGGCACGTTGCAGGACTTGGGCCTGGGCCAGGAACAGGTCCCCGTTCTGGTGGGCACCTTCGGCAAGGCGCTGGGGTGTGCCGGCGCCTTCGTCGCGGGCGCCGCCGGGCTGGTGGAGACTTTGGTTCAGCGGGCCCGCCCGCTGATCTACACCACCGCCCTTCCCCCGGCCTTGATGCAGGCGGCCGGCGCTGCATTGCTCTTGTTGCGCCGGGAAGGCTGGCGCCGCCGCCGCCTGCACGAACGCATACAGTACTTCCTGCTTTGCGCGCGGCAGTTGGGGTTGCCGCTGCTCCCTTCCCGCACGCCGATCCAGCCCTTGCCGGTGGGCGCTTCCCGGGAGGCGGTACGGCTGAGCCGCGCCCTGCTCGAGAACGGGATGCTGGTTCCCGCCGTGCGGGCGCCCACCGTGCCCCGGGGCGAGGCCCGCCTGCGGATTAGCCTGACGGCATGCCACGAGCGCGGACATATAGACGCGCTGCTGGAGTCCCTGGGAAAATTATGCGTTCGCGGCAGCGCGCAGGAGGCCGCGGGCGCGAGCGGCGGGACTTCGGTGTCCGCTTCCGCGCCGCCGGCCGCATCCTCGCGGGAGCGCCCGTCGTGAGTGCCCAGAGGCGCCTGGACTGGCCCGCCATGGTCCGAAACTTCGATACGGCGGCCAGGGACTACGAACGGGTCGCCGGTCTGCAACGCGAGGTGGCCGGGCGCCTGGCGGAGCGCCTGGACCTCTTGCGGATTCGGCCGCTCCGCGTCCTGGACCTGGGCGCCGGCACGGGTATCGGGGCGCGGCTTTTGCAAAAGCGCTTTCCTCGCGCTCGTTTTGTGCAACTGGACTGCTCCTGGGCCATGCTGGATACGGCGCGCCGCCGGGCGCCGCGCTGGTTCTCCCGCCACTCCTTCCTGTGCGCGGACGCCGCCGCCCTGCCGCTGGCGGATCGGTCCTTCGAGCTGGTGTTTTCCAGCCTGATGCTGCACTGGTGCGGCGACCTGGGGCGCGCCTTGCGCGAGCAGTCGCGGGTGCTGCGCGGCGAGGGACTGCTGCTGTTCTCCGCGTGCGGGCCGGACACCTTGCGTGAACTCAGGCAAAGTTGGGCGGCGGCGGACGACGGCCCGCACGTGAACGCCTTCCCGGTGATGCAGGAGATCGGAGACGCCCTGATCCGGGCCGGCCTGGAGGAGCCCGTGTTGGACACCGAGCGCCTGATCTTGCGCTTCCCGGACGTAAAGGCGCTGGCGCGCATGCTGCGGCAGCTGGGGGCGCGCAATGTGGCGCTGGAGCGGCGCCGGGGCCTTGCCGGCAAAGGCCGAAGGCGGCGCATGCTCGATGCCTACGAAGGCTGCCGGGGTCCAGATGGCCTGTTGCCGGCCACCTTCGAGATCATCTACGGTCATGCCTGGCGCCCGAAGCGCCCGGCGCAACCGCGGCCCGCCGGGCCGGCGGAGGCGGTCGTTCCATTGTCGGCGCTGCGGTTGCGGCGCGGGGCAACGGACCGTGGCAAAGACAGCGAGCGGGACGATGACTGAGCGCCGGAATGCGGGCGTGTTCGTCACGGGCACGGACACGGGGGTGGGCAAGACCTGGGCCTGTATCGGTTTGCTGGCGGCTTTGCGCCGGCAAGGCTGCCGAGTCGCGGGCATGAAGCCCATAGCCAGCGGCTGCGAAGAAACGCCCGCGGGCCTGCGCAACGAGGACGCGCTCCTGCTACAGCAACACAGCGCGCTCGCCTTGCCCTACGAACGGGTGAACCCCTGCCGCTACGCGCCCCCGATCGCCCCGCACATCGCGGCGCTACGGGTTGGCCGGGAGATCTCCATCGCGGCGATCCTCCAGACCTTCGAGGGGCTCCGCCGTGAGGCCGACTTCGTTGTCGTGGAGGGTGTCGGCGGTTGGCGCGTGCCTCTGGGCCCGGAGCGCACGCTGGCCGACCTGGCGCATGCCATGCGGCTTCCCGTGTTGCTGGTGGTCGGCCTGCGCCTGGGCTGTCTGAATCATGCGCTGCTCAGCGCCGAGGCCATTCGCGCCGACGGCCTGGAACTGAAAGGCTGGATCGCCAACCGCCTGGAGCCGGGCTACGAAACGTTGCCGGAGACGCTGGAGACCCTTTCCCGGGGCCTGGGCGCGCCTCCCCTGGGGCTGCTCCCTTTTGTTTCTTCTCCTCCTCCCGCCGACCGGCTTGCCGATGGCCTGGAGGAAGGCGTGCGCCATGCCTTTCGGGAGGCGTTTCCGGCCAGTGGCGCCCCGCCCGGGCGCCGCTCGCGGCCCGTGCCATAACCGCCGTTGCGCCCCGTCCGTTCGCAGCCTCGCCGCGGAACCGCAAATGTACCCGCCGTTGCCGCGATTTGATAAAATTGCCGCAGGATGACTGGCGCGAGACAGCGGCTTGCAAGGCGACGCCCCCCCATTCCCGCCGCGGGGGGTGCCGTGAGACGGCGGCTGGCGCTCGCGCTGTTGCTGGCGGCGCCCGGCGCCTGGGCCGGGGGTGCGGCAGAGGGGGATATGGCGGGCGATATGTCCGGGGGCGGCGGCGCCCGGCCGCCCTGCGCCGCCGGGGACGTGGGGGACATGAGCGCCACGGAGACGGCGGTCGGGGGGCTGGAGGACTGCGCGGCGGGAGGGGCGACGGCCGCGGAACGCGAGCGGCGCTTGCTGTTGCGGCACGAACAGGCCCTGGACGACACGGACGATATCCTGCTGAAGGCCCGCCTGGAGTTGGAGCGGATGCAGGAAGGAGAGGACTCCGCCGCGGCGGAGAACGGGGGCATGGTCAGCAGAGAGCTGGGGAGATTGAGCGACCTGGAAGAGAGCGCCCCGGACGCGGACGCGGCCGCCGGGGATGGGGACAGGGAAGAGCGCTTGCCCCCTGATCTTTCGGGCGCGCAAGAGGCGGAGGCAGGGGGCGCCGCCGCCCCGAAGACCGCGGGCGCGGTAGGCCGCGGTGGCAGGAATCTGCCGTCTGCGCCGGCGGACGTGGGCGACGGCCAGGACGACGACATTGTGGCGCGGCAGTTGCGGGAGGCCGCGGCCAAGGAACCGGACCCGGAGGTGCGCGAGAAACTATGGGACGAATATCGCCGCTACAAGAAGGGCGGGTGAGCGCCTGCCTGGGGGCGGGGGCCGCAAGGGCGGTGGCGGCCGGCCCCGCTCCGCTGCTGGCGCCG
>JAPPQA010000111.1:19860-30573 GCA_028817255.1 Gammaproteobacteria bacterium
TGCGCCGGGACCGGCGGCACCCGCGCGGGAGAGACGGCGCAGGCGGCCGCGGAGGTAGCGGAGGCGCGGTATCTGGACGCGGGCATCCTGGAATTCGAGACGGGCATAAAAGAAGCGGAGGTCGAAGAGGGCGAAGTCTTCCGCGAGGTGCGCAAGGCGGAGGCGCTGTACTTCCCCTGGCAACTGCGGCAGGCGATGGAGCGGACGGAGGCCTGGCGCAATGTGTGGATCGTTCCCGCCGAGGCGGTCACGGACCTGCGGGTGGAAGGCACGATCCTGGCGTCGGACGGCGCGGAACTGGTGCTGGAGATCGCCGCCGCCGATGCCGCCGGCCGCAACTGGCTGCGCAAGAAGTACCGGGGCAAGGCCGCCGCCTCGGACTACACCCCCGCGAATACCCGCCGCCCCTTCGAAGATCTCTTCGACGAGATCGCCCGGGACCTGTTGCGGGCCCGCGACGCGCAATCGGCGGCGGCCTTGAAAGAGGCCCGCTACGCCGCGGAACTGCGCTTCGCCCGCTCCTTCTCCGAGGATGCCTTTGCCGGCTACCTGGAGGAGAAAAGAGGCCGCTACCGGGTAACGGGCCTGCCGGCGGAGAACGACCCCATTTACCAGCGGGTGTTGCAGATCAAGGAGCGCGACGACCTGTTCCTGGACACCTTGCAGGGCTACTACGACCACTTCGCCGGCGGTATCGAGACGTCCTACACGGACTGGGCTCGGCAGAGCGAGGTCGAGGTTGCCGCGCGCTCCAAACAGAGGTCCAAGACCTTGCTGCAGGGCGTGCTGAGCGCCTTGGCCATTGCCGGGGGCATCGCCCTCGACTCCAAGAACGATACGGCGAGGACGGTATTGATAGGCGCCGGCGCTTATGGCGCCGTCAAGACCGTGGAGAGTTACCAGCAGTCCAAGATCCACGACGAGGCCCTGCGCGAGTTGGGCGAATCGCTGGAGCTGGAGCTGCAACCGCAGGTGGTGGAAGTGGAAGACCGCATCGTGACTCTCCAGGGCTCGGTAACGGAGCAATATGACCAGTGGCACGGCATTTTGAAAGAGATCTATTTTGTCGAGCGCGGCGCGCCGGGAGGCCCCGCGGCGGCAGCGGAAAGCGTCCGGCAATAGAGTGGCCGGCGCTGTTGCTTGTCGCCGCGCTGGCGCCGGCGCCGGCGCCCGCCCAGGCAACCGGGGCGGAGTTCCAGGAACGGATGTCGCAGGCGCTGGACGCTCTCGCCGCCGAGCGCTGGCCCGATGCGAGCGCCCGCCTGGAGCAGGCGGCGCAATTGAAACCCGAAGACCCGCAGGCGCGGCAATTGCTGCGCTACGCCCGGGAGCGGCAGCGCGCGCGGCAAATCCTGGCGCTGCTGTCGCAGGCGCGGGCGGCGGAGGAGACGCAGGACTGGCGCGCGGCCCTGCGACTCTACCGGGAGGCCCAGGCGCTGGACGCCTACGTTGCAGAGGCGGCAACGGGCGCGCGCCGGAGCGCGCCCTACGTCGCGGCGCAAGAGGCGCTGGCCGAGCTGCTTGCGGAGCCGAAAAAACTTTTCGACCCCGTCAATCGCCGGCGGGCGCGGCAGCTGCTGGACGCCATGGAACGGGACCGGCTGGAAGGCCGGGAGCTCGCCGCGGGCCGCGAGGCGCTGCAAGAGCGCCTCGCGCAGGCGGAGACGCCGCAACTGGTCTATCTGAGTTCCGACGGTCAATCCGAGGTATCCATCTACAAGGGCGAGACACTGGGGCGCTTCCAGGAAAAGCAGTTGCGCCTGAAGCCCGGCAAGTATGTCGCCGTCGCCCGGCGCGACCGCTACCGTGACGTGCGGCGCGATTTCTGGGTGTTGCCGGAACGGCCGACCCGCTTCGACATCCGCTGCAAGGATCCGATTTGATGAGCGATGAGCCGCGGGAGAAATTTCGCTATGACGAGATCGAGCCTCATCCCTACCGGTACCGGCAACGGGCGTCCCTGGCCTCCGCGCTGTCTTGGAGCAGCCTCCGTCCGGGCCACCCCTCGCCCGGCGCCGGCGGCTGGCCGCGCCGGGCCGCGAAACTCGCGGCAGCCCTGGCCGTCCTGGCCGGCTTGTTGCTCCTGGCGCAGAATGCCCCGCGCCCGGTCGCGTTCCGGCTGGCGCCCGAGACGGCGGAGGTCCGCATCCGGGACAGCCTCCACCTGTCCATAGGCGAAGACAGCCGCCTGATGTTCCCCGGCGCGCACGAGGCGACGCTGTCCGCCCCCGGTTACGAGGACCGGAGCGTGCGTTTCGAGGTGGCCGGGAAGTTCGCGCCGTGGTTCGACGCGCAGGTCTTCGCATGGCGCCTGGTTCGCCGGCCGGGCCACCTCGATATCGCCCTGATCCCCGAAGTCTCGGCCGAGGCGCTGCTGGACGGCGCCGCCGCCGGGCCGTTGCCCGGATTCATTCGCGACATCCCGGCGGGGGCTTACCAGTTGGAGATCCGGGCGCCGGGATACCTGCCTCACCGCCGGCAGCTCGAGGTGGAGGGCAAAGACATTACCCAGCAACTGTTGGTGCGGCTTGAGGAAGATCGCAAACCGGCCGCGCCGGAGCAGGCGAAGGAGAAGCGGCCGGCGCCGAAGCCCGCCCGCGCCGAGCTGCGCCTGGCCTCCGACCCCCCGGGCGCCGCCGTGAGCGTTGACGGCCGATACCGCGGCGCCGCGCCGTTGCGCCTCTCCCTGGAGGCGGGCAAGGCGCACCGGCTGCTGCTGCTGAAACCCGGCCACCGGGCGGTGACGAAGACCATTCGCCCGGGGGCGGGGCAGGAAGCGCTCACGGTCTCGCTGCCGGCGCTCGCGGGCCTGGTGGCATTCGATCTGCAACCGAAGGACACCGAGATTTGGGTGGCCGGGCGCCGCATGAGGCCCGACGCGCAAGGCCGGCTGTCGCTGCCGGCACGGCAACATGAAATCGTTCTCAAGGCGCCGGGTTACGCCGACCAGACGCATCATGTGACTGCCAGCGCGGAGTTGGCGAAGATCGTCCGGGCACGGCTGCTTTCCAGGGCCCGGCAGCAGGAATTGCGGCGCGGGGAGCAAGAGCGCAAGAACGGCTTCGAGTTTTTGCCCTTCCGCCCCGCCGGGGACTTCGCATACAAGACTACGCGCCGCACGCACAAGGTGCGCCTGGACCGCCCCTTCGCCATCGCCAGGACCGAGGTGAGCAACGAACAGTTCAAGCGCTTTAAGAGCGGGCACTCGTCCGGCGACTTCAAGGGGCACAGCCTGGATGGCGCGGCGCAGCCCGTGGTCAGGGTCTCCTGGCAGGAGGCCGCTCTCTACGCCAACTGGCTGAGCCGGCAGTTGCAGGTGGCGCCCTTCTACCTGGAGGCGGGCGGCCAGGTCACGGGCTTCGACCCGCGTTCGGCGGGCTACCGTCTGCCCACGGAGGCGGAGTGGGTATGGGCCGGCGGCGCGCAAGACGCGCGCGCGTATCCCTGGGGCGACAGCCTGCAAAAGATTCCCTCGCGCTCCGGCAACTACGCCGACAAGAGCGCCCGGGCGCTGCTGCCCGTCACGCTGTCTCACTACAACGACGGCCAGGCGGTCAGCGCCCCGGTGGGCAATTTCCGGCCCAACGCCAGAGGGCTGCACGACCTGGGCGGCAACGTCGCCGAATGGCTGCACGATGTCTTCCTGACCAAGATCGCGCCGCGGCTCGAGGGGGCCGCCGACGCGCAGGTCAATCCCCTGGGGCAGCAAAGCGGGCGCTTTCACGTCATCCGGGGCGCCGGCTGGAGCGACGGCTCGGACAAGAAGCTGCGGCTCTCTTACCGGCAGTACAATAGCGACGGCGACAAGGCCGTGGGCTTCCGCCTGGCGTATTACCTGCCGCCGCCCGCCGCCGCGGCCGAGGAGGCGGCGCCGGGCCAGTGAATTTTATGGACAGCGCATCCTGAGCGCGCCCTCTGAGCGCACCTTGGGGGCGCCTCCGGGTTTTTCGCTGGCGCAGGGGAATCGAGGGAACGCAGACACCGGAATATGGAGGAGAAATGGCGAAGGTAAAAAAGAAAGGCAAGGGCATACTGGAGATACTGGGGGCGGTTCTGGTGGCGGTCGCGCTGCTCGCGCTCTATGGCTGGGAGCAGTACCGGACATCGCCTTTCCTGGATGTCTTCAGGGGAGAAGAGTGGAAGACGATTTGCGAGGGCGAGGGGCGGATGTACCGCCTGCACTCGACCAGCGGGCGCCGCAAGCGCCAGGACGGCAGCCGAACCGCCAAAGACCATAACCGGGGGCTGCGCTTCCTCGGCGCGGACGGGGAAATCCTGTACCGTACCGGACGCTACGACCTTCGCTCCCTGGAGCAGGATGGCGTGTGGCGCTTCCAGTACAGCCCGGAGGATACGCGGCTCGTCGGGCGCAAGGACCAGGCCGCGGTCCTGCACGGAGACGAACTGACTTTCGAGATCGGCGGCGATCTCCTTCAGCTGGTCGTCGTTCGCAAGGAGGCGCCCCCGCTGCGCCTGCCGTGCGTACCCATGCAGGTGGGAATGTTCGAGAGATTTCTGGGAGGCTGAACCGGCGCCGGGTACGGGCATAGCCGCGATTGCAGTCGGATTTATGCGGGAAAAAAAGCCAAAGCGATATGGGACGGTACTATTATTCATTCTCGTCTTGTTCATTATGTGGATATGGGAGGGGCAGCTCGCCAAGGGTTACGAGTGGGAGACGGTTTGCCAGGGCGAAGGGCGGGTGTATCGCCTGCGCTCGACCGACAGGGGCTGGCTCAAGGGCAGCGGCAACGGTTACCGCCGGGAGTTGTATTTTCTAGGCGCGGACGGGAAAACCCGCCACTACACCAATCGCTACGTGTGGCGCTCCCGGCAACAGGATGGCGTGTGGCGCTTCCGATACAATCCGGAAGAGGAAATCTTCTTCGGGATCGAAGACCCGGCCGCGGTCCTGTACGGAGACGAGCAAACGCTCGAGATCGCGGTGTCCCTGGAGCGGATGTTTCTGGTTCGCAAAGCGGCGCCCCCTCTGAACCTGCCTTGCGTACCGAAGAAAAGGCCCAAGTATGAAGCCCGTAACTGAGGGCAAAAAACGGCAAAGGCGGCGGCGGGCTCGCGCGTTGCGCGGGGATGCCCCCGGACTTACGGGGGCAAAGAAGGCAAAGCGATATGGGATCGGCGTTGCCCTGCTCCTTTTGCTCGGCGGTTGGATATGGGATGGCCTTTCCGCCAAGCTTGCCGAAGAGTGGGAGACGGTTTGCCAGGGCGAAGGGCGGGTGTACCGCCTGCGCTCGACCGACTGGAGCTTGACCAAGAAGAGCGGTCAAAATTTCAACCGGGCGTTGCATTTTCTAGGCGCGGACGGGAAAACCCGCTACTACACCGAGCTCTACGTGTGGCGCTCCCGGATACGGGACGGCGTGTGGCGCTTCCGGTACAATCCGGAAGATAAGCGGCTCTTCGGGGTCAAGGACCAAGCGGCGGTTCTGTACGGAGACGAGCGAATGTTCGAGATCGCGGTGTCCCTGGAGCGGATGTTTCTGGTTCGCAAAGCGGCGCCCCCTCTGAACCTGCCTTGCGTACCGAAGAAAAAGTACTCTCGTGACGACTGAGGGCGCCCGTAAAAAATGGCAAAGGCGGCGCCGGCCCCGCGCATTGCGCGGGGATGCCCTCGGATTTATGCGGAAAGGGAAGGCAATGCGATATGGGATCGTCGCGCTCCTGTTTTTCGTCGGTCTTATTTTGGAGAAGGTGCTGGTCTCTAAGGGTTACGAGTGGGAGGCGGTTTGCCGGGGCGAAGAGCGGGTGTACCGCCTGCGCTCGACCGACTGGCACTGGCTCAGGCGAAGTGGTGCAGATCATCGCCGGGCGTTGCATTTTCTAGGCGCGGACGGGAAAACCCGCTACTACACCGATCGCTACGTGTGGCGTTCCCGGAAACGGGACGGCGTGTGGCGCTTCCGGTACAATCCGGAAGATAAGCGGCTCTTCGGGGTCAAGGACCAAGCGGCGGTTCTGTACGGAGACGAGCGAATGTTCGAGATCGCGGTGTCCCTGGAGCGGATGTTTCTGGTTCGCAAAGCGGCGCCCCCTCTGAACCTGCCTTGCGTACCGAAGAAAAAGCACAAGCATTATGACTGAGGGCGCCCGTAACCGTAGCGAGGCGAGCCCGGATATTGCACGAAGGGGGTAAAGAAGCGCGTGATTTCACTGAGACGAATGCGCGGGTGCGCCGTTTTCGGCCCTCACCCTCGGTCCCTCTCCCAAAGGGAGAGGGAAGCGAAGAAAGGGCACCCTCTTCCCCCTCTCCCTCCGGGAGAGGGTTGGGGTGAGGGTAAAATCCGGCGCGAACGAATACTCGGGGACGCTCGTTCAATATCCGGGCGAGAAGGAATGGCACAGCGTAAAGCGGCGCGGCGAATATTGGGCGGGGCGGCGGCGCCCCTAGGCGCCCTGGCGCTCGCCGTTGCCTTCTCCGCGGCGGTTTGCTGGACGCCTGCCCCGGCCGCCGCCGCCCCGGCCGCCCCCGCCGCCGACGATACGGCGGCCGGCGCGGCGGCGGAAAAAAGGCCGGCGGCAAAACCGCCGCCGCGGCCGCAAGCGAAACCGCCGGCGGCCAAAACGCGGCCCGCGCCGGAGCCGGCGCGAATCGTCCCCAGCGAGGAGATCGAAGTGGAGACCCCGGTCGCCTTCCCCGCGGACATCTGAAGGGGCGCGGCGTTGCGGAAGCTGTATCGGGCCGCGATGGAGCACGAGCTCCGGTATCAGCTGGCGGCGTTGATCGCCGCCGCTGTCCTGGTGCACGTGTGCTACGAAACCTGGGTGCGCCCCGTCGCCGCACAGCAGCTGCAATGGCGGGAGAGCGGCGCGGGCGCTGCGCCGCCAATGGGCCGGGCAGCCGTGATCGTCAAGGACTATGAGCAGGAAATCTGCCTGATCGCCATGCTCTGGGCGCTGGCCATCATGTTGCTCAAGGCGGGGACCTTGCGCTACTCGCGGCGGCTGTTCGCCGTCAAGGGCAGGGGCGGCCAGGCGAACTTCCTGGAGACGCGCGAAACGGACATTATCCTGCCGGAGGCGAAAGACCTGGACCGGTACCGGGAGATCCTGGACCGCGCCAAGGCGCTGGGCTACCGCGCCACGGTGCTGTACAAGGCGGCGGCGGCTTCCCTGGATCGCTTTTTCACGACCTCCCGCGTCCCGGAGGCGACCCTGGCGATGCAGCAGATCTGCGAAACGGAGGCCGAGCGCCAGGAGACCGGGCTGTCCATGGTGCGCTACTTGATCTGGCTGATCCCCTCCGTGGGCTTCATCGGCACGGTGCGGGGCATCGGCGCCGCTTTGGGCAAGGCCGAGCAGGCGGTGCAGGGCAACATCGGCCCGGTGACGGAAAGCCTGGGCGTCGCCTTCAACTCGACTTTCGTGGCGCTGGTCATCAGCGTCGTGATCATGCTCTTTCTGCACAAGCTGCAAGAGGCGCAGGAGACCTTGATCCTGGATACCCAGGATTTCTGCAACGATCACCTGTTGCGCTACATGAGGGAAAAGATCCCCGGCGCCTGAAAGCGCCCGGCATCATGGCCGCCCCGGAGCGAAGCGCAGCGACCGCGGTGCTGCAAATCGGCAGTTGCTTCCTGAGCCTTGCCCCGCCCCGCGAGCAGGAGTGGCGGCACAGTCCCTGCTACGCTTCCCTGGAACAAGGCAAGTGGCGGGCGGGAGACGCGGAGCGCTTCCAGTTCCACACGGAAGAGTCGTCCGGCGACAGCGACAACACGTACTTCGCGGAGTGCAAGGTCAAGAAACTGCACCAGCGCCCCTCCGACGCCCAGAGCTCCCTGGACCTGGTGTACCTGCACCTGCGCGATTTCCTGGAGCGCCCCCCCGAAGACGGCGAAGCCCTGCTGGTTCTGGTCTCCGCGGCTTACGAAAAGGAGCAGCTGCGGCACCTGCTGGGAGTCCTGCAGGCCCTGGCGCGTCCGCCGCTGGCCCTGTTGCAGACGCCGCTGGCGTACAGCGCCCTGCTGCCCGAGGGAGACTACGCGATGCTCGAAGTGGGGCTGCGCCAGGCCGTGCTGACCCGGCTGGAGATCGCGGACGGCGCGGCCCGCCTGCGGGACTCGTTCCGGTGCGCGGGCCTCGGGTTGCCGCAGCTGTGCGAACAATGGTTCCGGATCATAGACGCCGAGTTCCTGAAGCGCCGCTACAATGCCCGCCATGACTCGCGCAACAAACGAACTTTGTTCCGGCAGATCATCGAGAATCTGCGGCGCGACTCCAGCGAACTGCGCCTGGAGTTGGACGGCATCGAGGTCGCCGTGGCCAGGGAGCGCTTCGCGGCGCATCTGCCGGAAGGCGCGCAACAGTGGTTGGCGGGCCGCAAGTGCGTACTGCTGCCCTCCCCCGGCATATCCCTGCGGCGGGTATTCCCGCAAACGGAAGCGTTGCCGGTCCTGGACCGCGGCCGCCTCGAGGCGCTGCTGCACAGCGAGCCGTTGCGCGGGCTGTCGGCTGGCGCCGCCCCGGAACCCCGCGGCGCGGTAAGGCAGTACCGCGAAATCCAGCACCCGCAGGCGCCCCCTCGGGCGCAGTAGCGGCACGGCGCGCGCTCATGGCAAGGAAACGGCGCGACGCAAGCTCCTTCGGCCTGGCGTTCCTGGATGTTATGTCCTGCGGCCTGGGCGCGTCCGTGCTGATCTTTCTGATCGTCAAGCACAACACCTCTGTGCAGGCGCTGGAGGCCGACGCGGCCGATGCCGCGCGCGCCGTGCCGCAAGAGGCCCGGCGGCAACAACTGCAACGGGAGATAGAAGAACGCGCCGCGCGGCTCGCCTTCCTGGACCGGCGCCTGTCCGAATTGAAGCGGAGCGTAGCCGACACGCAGCGGCAACACGCCGGCTCGCTGCAAGAGATTGCCGGGCTGCTGGCGGAACGGGCGCCGGCCGCCGCCGCCGGCGCGGACGGCCTCGATGCCCTGAAGGAGCGGTTGCGGCAACGGCAGGCGGCCCTGCTGAAGGCGCGCGCCAGCGGCGCCCAGCGCAAGAAAATCGAGGGCGAGGGCAAGCGCCAGTACCTCGCCGGCCTTACCGTGCGGGGCAAGCGCATTCTGATTTTGTTTGACCGTTCCGCCAGCATGTCGGACACCAGCGTCGTGAACATCATTCGGCACAAATTTCTGCCCGAGGCGCAACGGCGCGCGACCCCCAAATGGCGCTGGGCGTCGTCCATTCTGGAATGGCTGCTGGCGCACCTGCCTCCCGACGCGCAGTACCAGCTGATCGGCTTCGACGAACGGGCGGCGCCGGTACTGGGCGCGGCCCGCAAAGGCTGGCTGCCGGCCCGGGACCGGGAAACGCTGGCTGCCGTCTCCAGCGCCGCCGGGCAATGGCTGCCTGAGGGCGGCACCAATCTGGAGGCGGCGTTCCAAAGCGTCGCCGACATGTCTCCCGCGCCCGATGCGATCTACCTGGTTACGGACGGGCTGCCCACCAAGGGCGCCAGTCTCTTCAAGAGCGCCCGCGTCAGCGGCGAAAAACGCATGCAGTTCTTCCAGCAGGCCGTGCAGAAGTTTCCCCCGCGGGCGCCGGTCAACGTGATCCTGCTGCCGATCGAGGGAGACCCCGCCGCGCCGGAGGCATTCTGGAGGCTGGCGCAGGCCAGCGGCGGACGCTTCCTGGCGCCTTCCGGCGACTGGCCGTGAACGGCCGGAACGGCAGCTGGGCCGGGGAGGCGAACCCTGAGGCCAGAGACATGAGGCTATAGACATGAGAATCCGGGCATGAAACGCGCGCGCCGCCGGACGGAGGGCAACAACCTGTCTTTTCTCGATGTCGTCAGCTGCGGCTTCGGCGCCATCGTCCTGCTGATCCTGATCGTTAAGCCGGAGACGCCCGGCGAACTTCCGCTCCCTGCCCCGGTGGAGGCCGTCGCGGAATTGGCGGCGCGCCTGGCGGCGTTGCAGGCAGAACAGCGGTCGCGGGAACAGGCGCTGCGCCGCCAGGAGGACGCGCTGGCGGCGGCGCGGGAGCAAGCGGCGGCCGCCCGGGCGCGCGTCCGGGCGCGCGTCCTGGAGCAAAGCAAAGCCGCCCGCCAGGCCGAGGTCGCCACGATGACGCAAGACAAGATCAGGAAGCGCCTGGAGGCGGCCCTGCAAGATCTGGACGAGGAGATGCGGCGCCTGCGCCTGCAACCCGACGACGACGCGAAGGTCGGCGGCCTCCCGGTGGACAGCCGCTACATCGTTTTTATCGTGGACACCTCCGGCAGCATGAAGCAGCGCGCCTGGCGGCAGGCGGAGGAACAGATGATCGCCATCCTGGATGCCTATCCCAAGGTCGAGGGCATCCAGATCATGAACGACATGGGGCAATACATGTTCGATCAGTACCGAGGCCGCTGGATCCCGGACACGCCGGCGCGCCGCAAGGCCATTGTGCGGCACTTCCGCACCTGGTCGCCGTACAGCAACTCCAGCCCCGTGGAGGGCATCCTGGAGGCCATTCGCACGTACTCTTCCCGCTCCCGCAAGATCAGCCTGTATATATTCGGCGACGAGTTTAGCGGGCCGTCCGGCCAGGCGGTGATTGACGAGGTGGAGCGGCTGAATTTCTCCGGGGGCAAAGGCCGGCGCCGGGTGCGGATTCATGCCCTGGGCTTTTACACCGGCGCCGGGGCCACGGGCCAGCGCTTCGCGGCGCTGATGCGGGAGTTGACTTACCGCAACGGCGGCACGTTCATCGGGTTGTGAATGCCGGA
>JAPPQA010000112.1 GCA_028817255.1 Gammaproteobacteria bacterium
CGCCCTGAAGGAGCGCGAAGCGCGCGCTTTATACGCTGGATTCCCGCCCCTGTTCAAGCCAGGGGCAAGCTCTGCGCGGGAATGGCGAGGGGGTGCGCGGGAATGGCGGGGATGGGAATCTTTTCCCCTGGATTGCGTAACGGTCGGCAGGCGTCCCCGCGCCCCGTGCCGCCCCCGGAGATTTGTTGCTAAAATGACCGCCTGCGACAGGGGCGAGGTCATGGTCGGGCGAGGTCATGGTCGCAGTGAATGCCGCGCATGAGGATGCGCCATGAGCAGGCGCGCGAATAGAGGAGAACGACGAACATGCCGATCCGGGAATACCAGGGAAAACGGCCCAAGGTGGCGCAGTCGGCCTATGTGGACGACACCGCGCTGGTGCTCGGCGACGCGCGGGTGGACGAGGATGTCTCGATCTGGCCGATGGCCGTGGTGCGCGGCGATGTGAACTCCATCGTCATCGGCCAGGGCAGCAACATTCAGGACGGCGCGGTCCTGCACGGAACCCACGACAGCAAGTATTCCCCCGGCGGCTTCTCGCTGCGGGTCGGCCAGTACGTCACCGTCGGCCACCGCGCCATCCTGCACGCCTGCAAGGTGGGCGACCACTGCCTGGTCGGCATGGCGGCCACCGTGATGGACGGCGCCGTGCTGGAACAGCGGCTGATGGTCGGCGCCGGGGCGCTGGTGACCTCGGGGCAGCGGCTGCAAGAGGGCTACCTGTATTGCGGCGTGCCGGCGCGCCGCCAGCGGCGGCTGCGGTTGCAGGAAATGGAATACCTGGAATATTCCGCACTCCATTACATGCGGCTGAAAGACGAGTACCTGCAGGCCGGTTGAGCCCGATGCGCGGCATTTCCGGGCGCCGGGGGACGGCGCCGTGCTAAACCGGGAGTGGTTTTCCGAGTTCACCGAGGGCGACGGCCTGGCTACCTCCCTCAAACTGCGCCGCAAACTGCACGAAGAGCGCACGCCCCACCAGCACATCGCAGTCTATGAGACCGAGACCTTCGGCAACCTGCTGCTGCTGGACGGCATCATCATGCTGACCGCGCGCGACAACTACATCTACCACGAAATGATGACGCATACGCCGCTGTTTTCGCATCCCGCGCCGCGCGACGTGCTGATAGCGGGCGGCGGCGACTGCGGCAGCCTGCGCGAGATCGCCAAGCACCGCGAGGTGGCCTCCATCACCCAGGTGGAGCTGGACGAACGGGTAGTGCGCGCCGCCGAGCGTTTCTTCCCCGAGTTATGCGCGGCCAACGGCGACCCCCGGGTGCGGATGATCTTCGACGATGCCGTCGCCTGGCTGGCGCGGGCCGGGGAGCGCACCCTGGACGTGCTGGTGCTGGACACCCCGGACCCGGTCGGCCCGGCCCGGCGCCTGTTCTCGGAGCCCTTCTACCGCGATTGCCTGCGGGCGCTGCGCCCCGGCGGCATCCTGACGGCGCAGACGGAGTCGCCGCTGCTGGATCTCGATTTTTTGCGCCAGACGCAAGACGCCTTGCAGCGCGCCGGCTTCGCCGAAGTGCGCACCGTACTGTTCCCGGCCTGCAGCTATCCCTCGGGCTGGTGGACGGCCAGCATGGCGCGCAAGGGGCGGCCCTTCGACGGCTTCCGCGAACAAGACGCGAGGGAGAAAGAATTCCCCACCTCGTATTACAACGCCGGGATCCACGTCGCCAGTCAGGTCCTGCCGGAGGCCCTGCGCGAGGCCCTGGAGCCAGACGCGCCGGCGTCATGAACGGCGCGCGGGAACGCTTCGACGTGATTGTCGTCGGCGGCGGCCACGCCGGCACGGAGGCGGCGCTGGCGGCGGCGCGTCTGGGCGCCCGCACCCTGCTGCTCACGCAGGCCCTGGACTCGCTGGGCCAGATGTCCTGCAATCCGGCGCTGGGCGGCATCGGCAAGGGGCATCTGGCGCGCGAGATTGACGCCCTGGACGGGGCCATGGCGCGCCTGGCCGACCGTTGCGGCATTCAGTTTCGCATCCTGAACGCCTCCCGGGGCGCCGCCGTGCGCGCCACCCGGGCGCAGATTGACCGCGATCTGTACCGGCGCGCGGCGCGGCAGGCATTGCAGGCCCGCGACAACCTGCTGCTGTTCCAGCAGGAGGTGCGCGACCTGGTGGTTGCCGGCGGGGAAGTGCGGGGCGTGGACACCCGCCTGGGGCTGCGCTTCGCCGCCCGGACGGTGGTGCTAACCGTGGGCACCTTCCTGGGCGGGCGCATCCATATCGGCGGCGAAAACTACAGCGGCGGGCGCGCCGGCGCCCCGGCCGCGTCCGAACTGGCCGCGCGGCTGCGGGAGCTGCCCTTCCGCACCCGGCGCCTGAAGACCGGCACGCCGCCGCGTCTGGACGGCCGCGGCGTGGACTACCGCATCCTGGAGGAACAGCGGGGCGACTGCCCGACGCCGGTATTCTCCTTCCTCGGCAGCGCGGCGGAACACCCCCGCCAGGTCTCCTGCCACATCACCCGCAGCAACCCGCGCACCCACGACATCATCCGCGCCGCGCTGGACCGCTCGCCCCTGTACGACGGCAGCATCTCCGGCCCGGGGCCCCGCTACTGCCCCTCCATCGAGGACAAGGTCACGCGCTTCGCCGAGCGGGAATCGCACCAAATCTTCCTGGAGCCGGAGGGGCTGGACAGCATCGAAGTCTATCCCAACGGCATTTCCACCAGCCTGCCGTTCCCCGTCCAGCAAGAGGCGCTGCGCTCGATCCGCGGGCTGGAAAGGGCGCGCATCACCCGGCCGGGGTACGCCATCGAATACGACTTCTTCGACCCCCGCGGCCTGCATCCCTGGCTGGAGACCCGCTGTCTCGCCAACCTCTACTTTGCCGGCCAGATTAACGGCACCACCGGCTACGAAGAAGCGGCGGCGCAGGGATTGATCGCCGGCCTGAACGCCGCCCGGCGGGCCGCCGGGAGAGAACCCTGGTACCCGCGCCGGGATCAGGCGTATATCGGCGTGCTGATAGACGACCTGGTGACCCGCGGCGTGGTCGAGCCTTACCGCATGTTCACCAGCCGCGCCGAGCACCGCCTGCTGCTGCGCGAGGACAACGCAGACCTGCGGCTGACCCCGGCGGGAAGAGAACTGGGCCTGGTGACGGAGGCGCGCTGGCGGCGCTTCCAGAGCAAGCGCGAGGCCCTGGAGCGGGAGCGGCGCTACCTGGAAGAAACCTGCCTGGAGCAGGCCGGGGCCGAACTGCCGGCGGCTATGCGCCCGGCAGGCGGCAAGGCGGCCCGCGGTTGCACCCTGATGGAATTGCTGCGCCGCCCGGGCGTCTCTCACCGCGAGCTTATGCGGCTGGCGGGCCGGGAGGACGCGGAGGTCGCGCCGGAGGTCGCGGCGCAACTGGAGACGCAGGCGAAGTACAGCGGCTACCTGAAACGGCAGCAACGCGAGATCGCGCGCGGCCGCGGCGACGAGACGACAACGCTGCCGCCGCGGCTGGATTACGCCAACGTGCAGGGGCTTTCCACCGAGGCGCGGCAATGGCTGGAGCGGCTGCGCCCCGCCACCCTGGGCCAGGCCTCCCGCATCCACGGCGTGACCGCCGCCTCCATCTCCCTGCTGCGGGTGCATCTGAGGAAGTTGCGCGGCTGCGCATGATGCGGCGCGCGGGCCGGCGGCGGGACGGCGGGGGCGCGGCGGAAGCGAATGGCAGGCGGCGGCCCGCGCGCGGCGAGGGACCCGGCAAGGCACGGCGCGCGACGCGGGCCGACGGCCCGCCGGGGGCGGGAATCGGGGCGGGAACAGGGGCGGGAGCGGGCGCGCTCCTGGAGGCGCCGCTGGCCGACGGCCTGCGCCGGCTGGGGCTGGCCGGGAACCGGGACCTGCGGCAAAAATTGATTGCCTATCTGGAGTTATTGCTGTTCTGGAACCGCAGCTACAACCTGGTCGGCGACCGGGACCCCCGCCGCATCCTGTCCCGCCACGTATTCGACAGCCTTGCCTTCCTGCCCCACGTGCGCGGTCCCAGCTGCCTGGACCTGGGCTCGGGCGCCGGTTTCCCCGGCCTGCCGCTGGCCCTGGCCCTGCCCCGGACCCGCTGGGTACTGCTGGACAGCCGCCTGAAATGCGCCCGCTTCCTGCGCCAGGCCGTGCTCGAGCTGCGGCTGGAACACGTGGCAGTGGTGCGCGAGCGGGCCGAGCGCTACCGCCCCGCCGCCGGCTTCGTCACGGTCGTCTGCAGGGCGCTGACCCGCCTCGACCGCTGCTACCGCCTGGCCGCGCCCTTGTGCGCGGCGCAAGGCCGCCTGCTGACGGCCAAGGGCGGCGGCGCGGCGCAGAACGAACTGCGGCAACTGGCGGCCCTGGGGGTCTCCTTCCGCCTGCACCCGTTGCGCAACCCGGCCCGCGCGCAGCCGGCCACGCTGGTGGAAATCCCTGCCGCCGCGCCCGGCGCATCGCTCCCCCCCAATCACTCCCCCCCTTGAGGGGGAGTCGGCAAGACGAGGGCGCAGCCCGAAGTCGCGCCGGTGGGGGGCATAGCGGCGCCTCCTTCCCCCAGCGGACACGGGAATCGCAACCGCCGCTTCCCCCCACTGATTGCATATACTCTCCTTCTATCCAGTCCGGTATCGAGTATGTAAAGAGGAGGCTCAAAGATGGACATTAAGTTGCACAAGCTGGCCAAGACCACACCCGCCACTCGGGCGT
>JAPPQA010000113.1 GCA_028817255.1 Gammaproteobacteria bacterium
CGTTCCTTAGAGGCCGCGTCGGGAAAAAGACTAGCGCTTACCAGATACAGAAAGCAGCGGGAGGGAGCACAGAATGGGGGCGACGGGTGAGGGAGCTTCGCAACGACGAGGGCTGGCCAATCTTAACGCACCATGATGACCGTAGCCTTAAGCCTGGAGAATACCTCCTCGTATCGGAACCGCCAGAGGATAGGCCATATCGTTTTAGCAGGCCTATATCGTCCCGCGTTCGGGCGCTGGTTCTGGAGCGTAATGGCTACACCTGCCAAATGTGCGGGGCGGGCGCCGGGGAACCGGACGAGCGCAAACCGGGGCGCAAGGTGCTTTTGCATATAGGGCACATCATAGACCGCAGTCACGGCGGAGACGATTCGCCGGGCAACCTGCGGGCGTTGTGCAGCACCTGCAATCAAGGGGCAAAGAACCTCGCGCAAGAGCCGCCGACTTGGACATATTTGCTCGCGCAAATCAGACGGGCGACGATCAAGGATCAGAAAAAGACTTTGCGATGGCTTCGCCGCAAATTCGAGGGCGCCGATAAAACCGACGCTTGAAAACTTGAAGCGGGCTGTTGAGCAAGCGTTATTGCGGCCTTTTCGGTTTTCATATAGTCCTATCTGGGGCGCCCGCGCCGAATGTCCTGATTCAACGGCGATTGCTTGGGGGCGATTGCTCGGGGTCGCGGGAAGGTTCTTGTCCCGGTTGCCTCCCTACCCCTCCCCTTCGTTCTCCTTTTTGCCAGGGGAGCCACTGCGCCCCCCGCCCTTCTTCTCCCCGCGCTCCAGCCTTTCCCGCAGGCGGCGCAGCTCCGCGTCCATGCTCCGCACACGATCCAGCAGCGAACTCAAGTCGTCCGCCACCGGGTCGGACAGGTCGGCGCTGCTGGCGTAGGCGTCGAAGCCCGGTTTTTGCTCCCCGGTCTCCTGAGTCTCCCGGGCTTTCCGGGCCTCCGCCGCCCGCGCCGCCGCCGCATCCTTGCCGGGCAGCTGATGGCCGGGCACGCCTACCACCGTCGCCTCGGCAGGCACGTCGCGGATGACCACGGCATTGGAACCGATCTTGGCGCCGGCGCCCACCGTAATGGGGCCCAGGATCTTGGCGCCGGCGCCTACGACGACCCGGTCCTGCAGGGTGGGGTGTCGCTTGCCCTTCTTCCAGGTGGTGCCGCCCAGCGTGACGCCGTGGTAGATGGAGCAGTCGTCGCCGATCTCGGAGGTCTCTCCGATCACGATGCCCATGCCGTGGTCAATGAAAAAGCGGCGCCCGATGCGGGCGGCGGGATGGATCTCGACGCCGGTGAGCACGCGGCCGAAGTGCGCCAGGCAGCGGGCCGGCCAGCGCAGCCGCCGCCGCCACAGCAGATGGTTGATGCGGTGCAGCCATACCGCTTGCAGGCCGGGGGTGACGGTCAGCACTTCCCAGGTGGTGCGCGCCGCCGGGTCGCGCTCGAACACGGTGCGCACGTCTTCGCACAGGCGCTCAAACATTCCGTTCTCCAGGGGCGCTCCGTCGTTCGGGGGCATCGTCTCCCTCCAGGGCGGCGATGCGGTCCCGCTGCTCTTTCAGTTTGCCGAGCGCGGCGGCCAGTTCCCGGAATTTGCGGCGCTCTTTGTCCACCACTTGTTCCGGCGCCCGCTCCAGGAACTCGGAGTTGGCCAGCTTGCGTTCCACCTGGCGGTAATCCCGGGTGCTGCGCTCGATGCTGCGATGCAGCCGCTTGAGTTCCGTGCCCCGGTCCAGCAGGCCGCTCAGGGGCACCAGCAACATAGTGTCGCCGACCAGGGCGGTGGCGTGGTCGGCCGCTGCGCCGGCGGCCGGGGCCAGCCGCTCGATCTTCGCCAGTCCGCGCAGCAGGGCGTCGTGCCGCCGCACCCAGTCGCGTTCTTCGTCGTTGCCGCCGCGCAGGAAGACGGGCATCTCCCGCGACGGCGGCAGGTTGTTCTCCGCTCGGATCTGCCGCGCGGACGCCACGAAGGACATCAGCCAGTCCATTTCGCGCACGGCTTGCGGGTCGCGCGCAAAATCTTCGGCGGCCGGGGTCGGCTGTAACATGATGCTTGCCTCCTGGCGGCCGGTTTCCCGGCGGCCGGCGAGAGGCGCCGTGCGCTGCCACAGTTCCTCGGTGATAAAAGGGATCAGCGGGTGGACCAAGCGTAGAAATGCCTCCAGCACCGAGACCAGGGTGTGCCGGATGCCGCGCCGGGCCGCGTCGTCCGCCCCCGCCCCGGCCAGGCCGATCTTGGATATCTCCAGGTACCAGTCGCAGTACCGGTCCCAGAAGAATTCGTGTACGCACTGCGCCATCAGGTCGAAGCGGTACGCCTCGGCGGCGCGGGCGACCTGCAGGATGGCGTCGTGCAGCAGGGTGCGCAACCAGCGCTCCGGGACGCCGGCGGCGGCCGCGTCTTCCGGCGCCACCGGTTCCGGTACGGTGGCCAGCACGTAGCGGGAGGCGTTCCAGAGTTTGTTGCAGAAGTTGCGGTAGCCCTGGATGCGCCCGATGTCGAAGCGGATGTCGCGCCCCTGCGTCGCCAGCGAGGCGAAGGTGAAGCGCAGCGAGTCGGTGCCGTAGGCGGCGATGCCGTCGGGGAACTGCTTGCGGGTGGCGCGTTCGATAGCAGGGGCCTCGTCGGGGCGCAGCAGGTCGCTGGCGCGCTTGCCGACCAGCGCTTCCAGGCCGATGCCGTCAATCAGGTCCAGGGGGTCGAGAATGTTGCCGCGCGATTTCGACATCTTGCGGCCTTCGGCATCTTTTACCAGGCCGTGGATATAGACCTCGCGGAACGGCACGTCGCCGGCGAACTTGAGCCCCATCATGATCATGCGCGCCACCCAGAAAAAGATAATGTCGAAGCCGGTCACCAGGATGCTGCCGGGGTAAAAAGACGCCAGCTCCCGGGTTTTATCGGGCCACCCCAGCGTGGAGAGCGGCCACAGCGCGGAGGAGAACCAGGTATCCAGCACGTCCGGGTCCTGGCGCAGAACCGCGGACGGGGGCAGCCCGGCCTGTTGGCGGATCTCCGCTTCGTCGTGGCCGACATGGATCTCTCCCCGTTCGTCGTACCAGGCGGGGATGCGGTGTCCCCACCAGAGTTGCCGGCTGATGCACCAGTCCTGGATATTGCGCATCCATTCGTAGTAGGTCTTGGTCCAGTTTTCCGGGACGAAGCGGACCTTGCCTTCTTCCACGGCGCGGATGGCGGGGGCCGCGAGGGGGTCGGCCCGGACGAACCACTGGTCGGTGAGATAAGGCTCGACGACGGCATGGGAGCGGTCGCCGCGGGGGACGGTGAACCGGTGCGGGACCTTGTCCTGCAGCAGGCCCTGCGCCTGCAGGTCTTGCACGACCCGTTCGCGGGCCTGGTAGCGGTCCAGGCCGCGGTACGGCGGCGGCGCGTTGTCGTTTATGCTGGCGTCGGCATGGAATATGTTGACCGCCGGCAGGCCGTGGCGGATGCCGAGCCGGTAATCGTTGAAGTCGTGCGCCGGGGTGATCTTCACGCAGCCGGTGCCGAACTCGGGGTCTATGCCCTCGTCGGCGATCACGGGGATGCGGCGCCCGGCCAGGGGCAGCGTGACGCTGCGCCCGACGAATCCGCGGTAACGCTCGTCCTCGGGATGCACGGCCAGCGCGGTGTCGCCCAGCAGCGTCTCGGGGCGCGTCGTGGCGACGGTCAGATAACGCCCCGAGTCGTCGGCGAATGGGTAGCGGATATGCCACATGTGCCCGCTTTCTTCCGAGGGGATCACCTCGAGATCGGAGATCGCCGTGCGCAACACCGGGTCCCAGTTAACCAGCCGCTGGCCGCGGTAAATCAGCCCCTCCCGGTACAATCGGATGAACACCTCGCGCACCGCCCGGGACATGTCCTGGTCCAGAGTGAACCGTTCCCGCGACCAGTCCATCGAAACGCCCAGGCGGCGCATTTGCCGCGTGATCGTGTTGCCCGAACTCTCCTTCCATTGCCACATCTCGCGCAGGAATGCCTCGCGGCCCATTTCGCGCCGGTTTTTGCCGCGGGCGCGCAGTTGGTTCTCGACCACCAGCTGCGTGGCGATCCCGGCATGATCTGTGCCGCACTGCCAGAGGGTGCGGTCTCCCGCCATGCGGCGGCGGCGGATCAGGATATCAATCAAGGTGTGCTGAAAGGCGTGTCCCATGTGCAGGCTTCCCGTGACGTTGGGCGGCGGCAGCATGATGCAGTAGCTGGCGCCGGCGCCGCGGGGAGCGAAGTGGCCGCCCTGTTCCCAGCGCTTTGCCCAGCGCTCCTCGATCAGGGACGGTTGGTATGCCTTGTCCATGGTTGCGCGCCCGCGTGTTCGCCCCCGTTCGGTCACGCGGCGGGCGTTGTACGGGCGGCGCGCGCCAGGCGGCGGATTGGCTCGGTCATTCGCGGCGGGCGGCGGGCGCGGCTATTTCGGTTCTTCCCGCGCCGTGCCGTCCGCCGGGGCAGGGCTGGGGGGGAGCGTTTTGTCGGAGTCCCGCTCCTGGGGCTCCGAGCGGTTCCGGGTGATGATCAGGAACTGCTCCCGCAACTCCCGCATGAAGTTGATCCGCACCACCGTGGCCAGCGAGGCGATTTGCTGTTCCATTTTATGCGCCAGGTTCTGCATCAGCGTTTGCAACTGCGCGTCGTCGAGAGTGGACAGGGGCAGGGGCGGCATTTCCGGCTCTTCTTCTTTCTCTTCGCCGGTCTCCGGGTCCGCTATCTCCAGCACGTCCTCGAGCACCGGGATGGCCGGGGCGATCTCTTTGCCGCTTGCCTGCGGCTGTGCCGCCGCCGCTTCCGTTCGCTCCCCTGGCGCCGCCGGCTTTTGCGGCCTTTTTCTCGGCTTCCTGCGCGCCGCCTCCTGTCGTTCCGCGGTCACGGCAACCGCTGCCCCATGGACGTCATGGCGGGCGCCAGGGCGAAGCCGCGGGATGCCGTTTGCGACATGATTGCGGGTGCCGGCCGCCGCCTCGTTCAGGAACAGCGCGCCAGCAGGTACTGCGTCAGCAACGGCACGGGGCGCCCGGTGGCCTTCTTCTCTTTGCCGCCGAGCCAGGCGGTCCCGGCGATGTCCAGGTGCGCCCAGCGGAACTTCTTGGCAAAGCGGGACAGGAAACAGGCGGCCGTGATGGTGCCCGCCTCCCGGCCTCCGATATTCCCCATATCCGCGAAACTGCTGTGCAGCTGTTCCTGGTACTCGTCCCAGAGGGGCAGCTGCCAGGCGCGGTCTTCGATGGCCTCCCCGGCGGCGAGCAACTCGCGGGCCAGCGGGTTATGATTGCTCAACAGGCCGGTGGCGTGTTTCCCCAGCGCGATGACGCAGGCGCCGGTCAGGGTGGCGAGGTCAATCACCGTGTCGGGCCGGAAGCGCTCGCTGTAGGTCAGGGCGTCGCAGAGAATGAGGCGCCCCTCGGCGTCCGTGTTGAGAATCTCGACGGTCTGCCCGGACATGCTGGCGACGATGTCCCCTGGCCGGGAAGCGTTGCCGCCCGGCATATTCTCGGTGGCCGGGACCACCCCCACCACCCGCAACGGCAGTTGCAATTCGGCGGCGGCGGCAATCGTGCCCAGCACGCCGGCGGCGCCGCACATGTCGAATTTCATCTCGTCCATAGCGGCTGCCGGCTTGAGGGAAATGCCCCCGGTGTCGAAGGTCACTCCCTTGCCGACCAGCACGATGGGGCGCTCCCGGCGGTCGGGCGCGCCCTCGTATTCGACCAGGATCAGACGCGGCGGCTGGTGGCTGCCCCGGGCTACCGCCAGCAGCGCGTTCATGCCGAGTCTCTTGAGCGCCTCCGGCCCCAGGGATTTCACCTTGATGTTCTTGAAGTCTTTCTGTAACCGCCCGGCCTGTTGGGCCAGGTAGATCGGCGTGCAGATATTGGCGGGCTGGTTGGCGAGGTCCTTGGCGAAGGACATGCCGCGGGCGACGGCGCCGCCCTCGCGGATGCCGCGTTCGGCCCCCCGCCGCGCCACGCGCCCGGAGACGACCAGCGTCATGTTGCGTGTCGCCCGCCGTGCCCCGGAACGCCCCGCCGGCGGGCGGCGCCGGAAGCGGTCGAAGCGGTAGCCGGCTTCTTCGGCGGCCAGCACCGTCTGGCACGCCTTCCAGCGCGCATCGGCATCTTCCACCTCCAGCAGGGGGAGGCCGTTGCGTATATTCGCGCCGCCGATGTCCTGCAAGGCGGCGGCCGCCGCCCGCGAGACGCGGCGGAACTCCCGGCGGGACATGCGCTCCTGTTGCCCGCACCGCACCAGCAGTACGCGCTCCGCCCGGATGCCGGGCACCTCGTGAGTCAGCGCGGTCGAACCGATCCTTTCCGGCAGGTCGCCGGACTCCCGGGCCAGCCAGCGGATCCAACCGCCGCTTTTGTCGTCTGCCCGGGCGGCGGCGGCGTATAACTCGCGCCTGCCGCCGGGTACGCCGAGGACCAGGCAACCGGTGCGCTGCCCCTCCGGGGCGGTGGTGCTGATATCGTATTTCATGGCGAGGCCGTACTCTCCCTGGAATTGTCCGCGATCAAAAGGATTCGCATTATACTCCGCCCGGGGGCCGGCGCTACAGTTGCTGGAGGCGCCTCCAAGCCGTTACGCAATCGAGAGGAAGAAAAGCGGCTCCCTCTTATCCGCCATGGACTCCCGCTTTCCAGTCTGTGTAAAGACCCTGCGGGCATCCAGCGAATAAAGCCCACTCCGCCATTTATATGTTGCTTTCCGTCATTC
>JAPPQA010000114.1 GCA_028817255.1 Gammaproteobacteria bacterium
GCGACATCGGGCTGGCGCCCTCGTCTTGCCGACTCCCCCTCAAGGGGGGAGTGGTACGTAAGAACCGCTTTTCTTCCCTTCGATTGCGTAACGGCTGGTGTTCCCCCAAGTCTCCGGAGTGGAGCGATTCGCTATGCGATCCGTCAACGCTCTATCGCAATGAATCCGTACAGCTTGGTTGTGTCCCGGTGGGAAAGGCGTTAGACTGCCACCCGGTTTTGGAGGTGTCTGAGACCTTCAGCTTGGCGTGATGCGGAACCGAAATGCGTTTGCGGGAAGAAAGATTGACGACGGGCCTGGAGACGGCGGATGCGGCGGATGTGTCCGCAGCGCGCGCGGTGTCCGGCCGGCCGCTGGGGCGCCGCTTCGTGATCCGGCCGAATCCGCCGGCGGGCGTCCGGTTGCAGACGCTGAGTTTCCTGCTGGTTGCCGCCCTTTCGCTGGGCATCGCGGCTTTTTTCTATCAGCGCGGCTTGACGCTGATCCTGCCGTTCTCGGGCCTGGAGCTGGCCGCCCTGGCGGCGATCCTGGTCCTCAGTACCCGCCGGGCACGTTTTCTGGAGGTGGTGACGGTTACGCCGGACTTCGTCCGCGTGGAGCGGGGTCGCCCGGGGGACCGCTCGGGGCCGGCGTTTTGTTGGCAGGCCGAGCACTCCTGGACGCGGGTCGTGTTGCGGTCCTCGCAACACCCGTGGTACCCCAGCCGGCTCCTGTTGCGCGCCCGCGGCCGCGAAGTGGAGATCGGCAAATGCCTGTGCGAGCCGGAGCGCAGAGGGTTGGCCCGCGCGTTGGCCGGGCGCCTGGCGTCCCGGTCCTTTTCCTTGCGAGGCGCCGAGGCGTGAGGAAGAAGCCGGCGGAACGGCCCGGCCGGATGGCTGGCTGGCCGGCTGGATTGTCCGCCCGCCGGCGGCGGCGCTGGGCGGCGCTGGGCGCCGGGCTGCTTTCCTGGCCCGGCGCGGCTTTCGCCGAGTACGGCTTGAACATGACCCGCGGCGTTACTCCAATCAGTCGCGAAGTGTACGAATTGCACATGCTGATCTTCTGGATTTGCGTTGTGATCGGGGTCGTGGTGTTCGGCGTCATGTTCTGGTCCATTTTCCACCACCGCAAGTCGCGGGGCGCGGTGGCCGCCGTGCACATGACGCACAGCACTCGCGCGGAGATCGTCTGGACCGCGATTCCGATACTGATCCTGGTGGGCATGGCGATCCCGGCCACCCGCACCTTGATCGCCATGGAGAGCGTGGCGGAGTCGGATCTTACGATCAAAGTCACGGGCTACCAGTGGAAGTGGCGCTACGATTACCTGGACGAGGGCTTCGGGTTCTTCAGCAACCTTGCCCAGGACAGCAACGAGGCGCGCCAGCTGGATTCGGGCCTGAATCCTTACGAGGTTCCCAATTACCTGTTGGAGGTGGACGAACCGCTGGTGGTGCCGGTGAACCGGAAGATACTCTTCCTGACCACCGCCAACGACGTGATCCACGCCTGGTGGGTTCCCGAGTTGGGGTGGAAGCGGGACGCCATTCCGGGTTTTGTCAATTCTTCCTGGGCGTATATAGATACGCCGGGCACGTACCGCGGGCAGTGCGCCGAACTCTGCGGCCGGGATCACGCTTATATGCCGGTGGTGCTGAAGGCCGTGCCGGAAGAGGAATACTCCGCCTGGGTGGAGGAAAGGAAGGCGTTGCAGGTGGCGTTGCAGGAGGAGGCGGGGCAGACCTTCAGCCGCGAGGACTTAATGGCGCGGGGGAAGGCGGTGTACGACACCAACTGCACCGCCTGCCACCAGGCCGGCGGCCAGGGCATCCCGGGCGCTTTCCCGGCGCTTGCCGGCGGCGGCATCACCGTGGGGCCGATCGGGGAGCACATGAAGATCGTGCTGTACGGCAAGCCGGGGACGGCGATGCAGGCCTTCGGCGCGCAGTTGGGCGATGCCGATCTGGCGGCCCTGCTCACTTACGAACGCAATGCCTGGGGCAACGACGCCTTGCTGGCCGAAGGCGCGATCGACATGGTGCAGCCGGCGGACGTGGCGACGTACCGCAACGGCGGAGAATAAAGCGTACGCCTGTACGCGCCTTGCAAGGGGCTGTAGCCATTGGCGAACACGGAGGGAAAAATGACGGCAATAGCGAACCATAAAGGCATCGGCGCTTCGGGCCTGCTGTGTGCCCTGTCGCTGCTCTTTGCCGTTGCGGCGCAGGCGGAGGAGACTCTCGAACAGTTGATGGCGCGGGGGGAGGCGGTGTACAGCGCCAGTTGCTCCGCCTGTCACCAGGCCAACGGCGAGGGGATTACGGGCGCCTTCCCGGCGCTTGCCGGCGGCAGCGTCACCGTGGGGCCGATCGAGGAGCATATGAAGATCGTGCTGTACGGCAAGCCGGGGACGGCGATGGTAGGTTTCGGTCAGCAGTTGAGCGATGCCGACGCGGCGGCTCTGGTCACTTACGAACGCAACGCCTGGGGCAACGATGCCTTGTTGGCCGAGGGTGCGGTCAAGGTAGTGCAGCCGGAGGATGTGGCGGCGTATCGCAACGGCAACGGCGGCGGCTGAGGCAGCGGCAGCTTGGGCGCCCCTGGCGGCGGCTATTGGAAAACAGCTTGGCAAACGGAGAGAGAAAATGACGGCAATAACCGGAACGGCGGAAGATCACGGGCACCACGACGCCCCGCCCAAGGGGCTGGCGCGGTGGCTGTTCACGACCAACCATAAGGACATCGGCACCTTATACCTGCTCTTTTCCTTGCTAATGCTCTTTGTCGGCGGGGCGATGGCCCTGATTATCCGGCTGGAATTGTTCCAGCCGGGGTTGCAGTTCGTGGAGCCGGGCTTCTTCAACGCCATGACCACGATGCACGGCTTGGTCATGATCTTCGGCGTGATCATGCCGGCGGGCGTGGGCTTCGCCAACTGGATGATCCCGATGATGATCGGGGCGCCGGACATGGCGTTGCCGCGCATGAACAACTGGAGCTTTTGGATCCTCCCCTTCGCCTTCGCCCTGCTGTTGCTTACGCTGTTCCTGCCGGGCGGCGCGCCCGCCGGCGGCTGGACTATGTATCCGCCGCTGATGCTGCAGACGCAGGCGGCTCTGCCGTTCGTGATTTTCGCGGTGCATTTTATGGGCCTGTCCTCGGTGATGGGCGCCATCAATATCATCGCCACGATTCTGAACATGCGCGCCCCGGGCATGAGCTTCATGAAGCTGCCGCTGTTCGTTTGGACGTGGATCATTACGGCCTTTTTGCTGATCGCCGCGATGCCGGTGCTGGCGGGCGCCGTCACCATGCTGCTGACGGACCGCTACTTCGGCACCAGCTTCTTCAGCGCCGCGGGCGGCGGGGACCCGGTGCTGTTCCAGCACGTGTTCTGGTTTTTCGGCCATCCCGAGGTGTACATTCTGATCCTGCCGGCCTTCGGCATCATCTCCCAGATCGTGCCTACCTTCGCGCGCAAGCCGCTGTTCGGCTACGCCTCGATGGTCTATGCCACTGCCGCGATCGCCTTCCTGTCTTTTTTCGTTTGGGCGCATCACATGTTCACCGTGGGCATGCCGCTGGCCGGCAGCTTGTTCTTTATGTACGCGACCATGTCGATCGCCGTGCCTACGGGGGTGAAGATCTTCAACTGGGTGGCGACGATGTGGAAGGGCGCCATGACTTTCGAGACGCCGATGCTGTTCGCCCTCTCCTTCATCATTCTGTTTACCATCGGCGGCTTCTCCGGCCTGATGCTGGGCATCACCCCGGCCGACTTTCAGTATCACGACACTTACTTCGTGGTGGCCCACTTTCACTACGTGCTGGTGACGGGCGCGCTGTTCGCCCTGCTGGCCGGGGCGTATTACTGGCTGCCCAAGTGGACCGGGCACATGTACGACGAGACGCTGGGCAAGGTGCATTTCTGGCTCTCCGTGATCTCGGTCAACGTGTTGTTTTTCCCGCAGCACTTCCTGGGCCTGGCGGGCATGCCGCGCCGGATCCCCGATTACGCGGTGCAGTTCGCCGAGTTCAACGCCATCTCCAGCGTGGGGGCATGGGTGTTCGGCTTCAGCCAGCTGTTGTTCCTGTACATCGTGCTCAAGTGCATTCGCGGCGGCGCGGCCGCGACCTCCGAGGTTTGGGAAGGGTCGCAGGGCCTGGAGTGGACGGTCCCCTCGCCGGCCCCCTACCATACCTTCGCGGTCGCCCCGCAAGTGAAGTGAATGGCGTGGTCCGCCGAGGGAGAAGGGGAGGCCGCGCCGAAGCGGCGGCCGGCGTTGCGGCGCCGCAACGTTCTGACCGCGCTGCTGCTCGGCGCCTTTGCCCTGGGGTGCTACGCGGCCTATTTCTTTTTTCGCTGGCATGAGCTCTGAAGCCCTGAAGCGATGAAGCCCCGGGGCGACAATCGCCGTGCGGCCCTGTTGCTGGGGGCGGTCGCCGTGGCCATGACCGGCTTCGGTTTCGCGTTGGTGCCGCTCTACGACATCTTCTGCCAGGTCACGGGCCTGAACGGCAAGACGGGCGTGATCGCCGGCGATGCGGCGGCGGAGTTGGCCGTGGCGCGGGAGCGCTGGGTGACCGTGGAGTTCGACGCCAATGTGAACGGCGGCCTGCCCTGGCGCTTCGCCCCGGCGGCGCGGCGCATGAAGGTGCATCCGGGGGAAGTGGCGGAGGCGGCTTATGTCGTGGAGAACCTGTCGGGGCAGGCGGTTACCGGGCGCGCCGTGCCCAGCGTCGCCCCCGGTCCGGCTTCGGTTCATTTCAAGAAGATCGAGTGTTTTTGTTTTTCTGAGCAGACTCTGGGGCCGGGGGAAAGCCGGGAGATGCCGGTGCGTTTCGTCGTTGCCGCCGATCTGCCGGAGCGGGTAAACGCCCTTACCTTGTCTTATACCTTTTTCGAGGTGGCGGGCGGGCCCGCGGGGGAGGACGCGATATGACGAGTGCGCGGGACGCCTATTATCTTCCGCAACCCAGCTACTGGCCGCTGGTCGGCTCCGTGGCGCTGTTCCTGGTCTTTCTGGGGGCCTCTATGTCCTTGAACGAGTGGGGTTCGGGCGGCTTGTTCATGACGCTCGGGGCGGCGACCCTGGTGTACATGTTGTTCGGTTGGTTCGGGGCCGTGGTCCGGGAGAGCATGGGCGGGTTGTACAACTCGCAGGTGGACATCAGCTTCCGCTGGGGGATGGCTTGGTTCATCTTTTCCGAGGTGATGTTCTTTGCCGCGTTTTTCGGTGCGCTGTTCTATGCCCGCATCTACGCGCTTCCGTGGCTGGCCGGCGAAGGCACGGGGATATTTACGCATGACTTGTTGTGGCCCGATTTCCAGGGACGCTGGCCGCCCCTGGAACTGCCGGACGCGACTAATTTCCAGGAGCCGGCCGCCAAGGTGGGCGCCTTCTGGGTTCCTGCCATCAATACGGCCATCTTGTTGAGCAGCGGCCTTACCGTGACCCTCGCGCACTGGGCCCTCAAGAAGGGCAACAACCGCGGCCTGTGCTTTTGGCTATTCGCCACCGTCGCGCTGGGTGTCCTGTTCATGTTCTTGCAGGCGCTGGAATACATGCATGCCTTCCAGGATCTCGACCTGTCGCTCAATTCCGGGATCTATGGGACGCTGTTTTACATGCTGACCGGCTTCCACGGTTTGCACGTGACCTTGGGGGCGACGATGCTGCTGGTCATTTGGTTCCGCGCGTTGAAGAATCATTTCTCGCCGCAGCACCACTTTGCCTTCGAGGCGGTGGCCTGGTACTGGCACTTTGTGGACGTGGTCTGGTTGTTCCTGTTCGTCTGCGTCTATCTGCTGTAGCGGGCGCCGCGGGCGTCGCCCGCCGTCCTCCTCCGATGCGCCCGGCTTTTCATTCTCCCCGCGGCAAGCCCTGCTGCGCAGGGACGAACGGAGGCGGGTTGGGCTGGATCAGCCCGGTCCAATAGCCGAGCAGCAGCAATGCCAGCAAGCCGATGGATAAAGAGATCCGCCAGGTCAGCGCCCGCACGGTCTTTTGCGTTTGGCCCCGGTCGCTTACCAGGAAGAACAGGGCCCTCCCCAGAGAAAGGAAGATCGCCAGCAAAAAGAGGACGATGACGATTTTGAAAAACAACGTTTCCGATCCAGCGATGCGCCAAGTCCGATGCGCCAGGCCCCTAGTTTAATCCCGTTGTTTCCCCCGGGACAATTCGTTTGTCCGAGCGCCGCGGATTTTGCGGAGGGCGGCGGCCGGGAGGGCGCCGGGGCGGCCTTTGCCGATGTCTGCCGATGACGATGCGGGCGGCGGCGCCCGGTCCGGGAAATGGTCGCCCGGGAAATGGTCCTTGCCTCTGGGCGGCGGCGCGCTCGATGCGCAGCGCCTGTGCTTGTTGCTCGGGGCGCTGGCCCTGTGCGCCGGGTTTTCCGGCCTGGGCTGGTGGCAACTCTCCAGAGCCGAGGAGAAAACTTTGTTGCACCAGAAGTTTCGGGACCGCGCCCTGCTCCCGCCGATCGATCTGAACGGGGATCTGGCGCAGCGCCGTGATATAGTAGCCATGCACTGGCGCCGGGCGCTGGCGGCAGGCGAATATGCGTCTTCCGCGGCGTTGCCGCCGGCCCCGGCGAAGAACTCTTCCCTGCCGGAGGAGCGCGCCCGCATCCCGGGGAGCACCGCTGAATTGCTGCTGGATAATCAGGTACATGACCGCCAGGTGGGATACCTGGTTTATACCGCCTTTCGGCTTCGAGACGAGCCCTTATGGGTGCTGGTGAACCGGGGGTGGGTGGCCGCGGCGCCATATCGGGAGAGCCTGCCTTTTTTCCCCGAGCCGCCTTCCGGGCAGGTGCGCCTGCAGGGCTTGGCGGAGCCGTTGCCGGGCGCCGGCCTCCGTCTCTCCGGGGAGCGCTGGGAGTCCGTGTCCCCGGCGGGGAGGTACCGGGTGCCGTTCGTGGACTTGCGGGAGGCCGGCCGGATCTTCGGGATGGAACTGCTGCCGTATGCGATCCGCCTGGAAGAGGGCGCGGCGGGGGGGCTTTTGTACCGCGGGACCGTGCCGGGAAGCGGTCGGGAGCGGCACCTGGGTTATGCCTTTCAATGGTTTTGTCTCGCCGCGTTGATGCTGTGCCTGTTCGGTTTCGGCCTGTGGCGTTTCGCGCGCCCCGGGGAGGCATCTGCCGAATGACCGGGGAAGCGCGTAGCGGGGGGCGAAAGATCGTCCTGCTGCAGGCGGCCCTCTTTACTGCGCCGATGTTGATCGCCTGGGCGATGTTCCGATTCGCCAGCCCCGCCTTTCTGGGCGACGCCAGTCACGGGACGCTGGTCGTCCCGCCGCTCCCCCTTGCCGACGCCACTCTGCACGCGCCGACGGGGGAACGCGGCCGGCTGCACGGGAAGTGGTCCCTGGTCTATTGGAGCGAGGGTCGTTGTCTCGCGCCATGCGAACGACAACTGCAACGGATGCAGCGCATCTGGCGGGGCGTCGGCAAATATACGCCGCGTCTGCAAAGGGTTCTGCTGCTCGAAGAGGCGGGCCCTCCCGGCTTGGCCGCCCCGGAGTTGGTCCGGCGTCTGCAGCGCTACCCGGGCCAGATGCTGTGGTTGCCGGGCGCGGCGCAAAGGGCCTCGCTGCTGACGGCGCTGGTCCCGGAAGACGGTCGGCGGAGCGGCGCGGGAAATGACCAGGCCGCCGGGGCCGCCAGCGGCCACCTCTATGTGGTGGACCCGCTGGGCAATTTAGTCGTGCGCTATTCCCCGGATACCGATTCCGACGGAATCGTCAAAGACTTGAAGCGCCTGCTCCGGGTCTCGCGGATCGGCTGAGGGCCAAGTCGTGCGCGCGCTCCGAATCCTGGCCGGCGCGGCAGCGCTCCTGACCTTGTGCCTGGTCGTTCTGGGAGCGTATGTCAGGATTGCCGATGCCGGTTTGGCCTGCCCCGACTGGCCCGGCTGCTATGGCCAATGGACGGTGCCCGCCAGTGCCGAGGAGCTGCGGGCGGCGGCGCGCGCGTACCCCCAGCGGCCGCTGGACCGGGCCAAGGCATGGATAGAGATGACGCACCGTTACCTCGCGCTGGGGCTGGGCCTGCTCCTGCTGGGCCTGGCCGCGGTTTCCTGGCAGCTGCGGCATCGCCTGGGGCGCAGTGCCCGCGTGGCGCCGTTTTTGCTGTTGCTGCTGGCGGGATTGCAAGCCTTGCTGGGGATGTGGACGGTTACCCTGCTGTTGCGCCCGCTGGTGGTAGTGGCGCATCTTCTGGGGGGGATGCTGATCTTGTTCCTGTTGTGGGCGCTGTTGCTGCAGTTGGCCTTTCCTTCCTTGCGGCAGGGGCGTCGGGGCGAACCGGGCCGCGCATTGCGTCCGTGGGTCTGGGCGGGGCTGACGGTCGCCTTTCTGCAAGTGGGCCTGGGCGGCTGGACCAGCGCCAATTACGCCGCCCTCGCCTGCCCCGATTTCCCCACCTGCCATGGGCAATGGTGGCCGCGGGGGCTGGAGTTCCGGGCCGCGTTCTTTCCCGCGGGCGCGGAGCGGGGAGACTACGGCGGCGCCGGTCGGGAAGGGACGGGTCTCGCCATTCATTTCGCCCACCGCCTGGGGGCGCTGGCGATGCTGTTGGCGGGGCTGTCGATCTCCCTGCGCGCCTTCCTGCTCGGGCATCCGCCGCTGTATTGGAGCGCCGCCCTGCTGCTGGCGATCCTGCTGGCCCAGTGGGCGCTGGGCGTTTCCAATGTGCTGTTCGGCCTGCCGGCGCCGGTCGCCGTCGCGCATAACGCGGGGGCCGCCTTGCTGTTGTTGGCCCTGGGAACGCTGTTGCACCAAACCCTGCCGCCCCTGCCCGGACACGGGGGCGGATCGTGAGTCAACCGATTTCCGCGCCGCTGCCCGCGCTTTGCGGCGAGTATCTGCGCCTGTGCAAGCCGCGAATCGTGGCGATGATCGTGTTTACCGCAATGGTGGGCATGCTTATGGCGACGCCGGCCCCGGCGCCCCTGCCCGTCCTGCTCTTCGCCTCTTTGGGGATCGCGCTGGCCGCCGCCTCTTCCGCCGTCGTGAACCATATCGCCGATCTGCATATAGACGCCGTCATGGAGCGCACCCGGGGGCGGCCCCTGCCGCAGGGGCGGATCGGCCTGTGCCAGGCGGGCGTCTTCGCCTTGTCGCTGGCTGCCGCCTCTGTGGTGATCCTGACGGCCTTTACCAACCTGCTGACGGTGGTCCTGACGTTGCTTTCCCTGGTCGGGTACGGATTCGTATATACCTCGTATCTGAAGCGGGCGACGCCGCAGAACATCGTGATCGGGGGCGCGGCGGGAGCGGCGCCGCCCGTTCTGGGATGGTGCGCCGTGACCGGCGCCGTGGACTTCCATGCGCTGCTGCTGTTTCTGATCGTCTTCGCCTGGACGCCGCCGCATTTTTGGGCGCTGGCGATATACCGGCTGGAGGACTACGCTAACGCCCGCGTCCCCATGCTCCCGGTGACGCACGGGGTGGCCTTTACCCGCCTGCATATCCTGTTGTACACCGTGCTCACGGCGGTGGTCAGCCTGTTCCCGGTGCTGACCTACCTGAGCGGCATGTTCTATCTGGCGGTAGCCGTGCCCCTGGGCGGCGGCTTCCTGTATCTGGCGTGGCGCATCCGGCGCGAAGACGACAAGCGGGCGCCCATGCGCCTGTTTTCCTACTCCATCTACTACCTGCTGCTATTGTTTGCCGCCCTGCTGATTGACCACTACCTGCCGTGGCCCGTGGGCGCCGCCGCCCCGCTGGCGCCCGCCCCCGGCGATGTTTTTTGAGCGCTTGGCGGCCTTGTCGCGCCCGCGTCATGGCGGATTTTCTGCTTGTGCAAGGCACAATGGCGCCAGGCCCCGTTGAATTTGCAGGGGCTTTTTCTTATTCTTAGCAAAGGAGACGCGAATCATGAGCGAGTCGCAGAACATGAAAGGAATCAATCTGGAACCTGTCATCATCAAAGCCATGGATGAGGAGGAAGGTCATGGATGGGGCTTCGATTTCGCTTGCCGCGTGGCTGCGGAGTACCAGCGCTTCCTGATCCTGTGCCGCGGCAACCCGGATATCGGGGTAGTTCCCTCCGCTGTTGTGGACGACTTCTGGCATCTGCATATTCTGGACACCCAGAAGTATGCCGAAGATTGCGACCGGTTCTTTGGATACTTCCTGCATCATTTTCCGTATTTCGGAATGCGGGACGCGCAAGACGCAAAAAACCTGAAAGCCGCATGGGAGCTATCGCTGGCCCTTTACGAGGCGGAGTTTGGCGAAAAACCTCCTGCCGACTTATGGCCGAAGTCCAGGCGTTGCCCGAATTGCGGCCGCAGGGCCGGGGTTGGCTTTGACAGTCGCCGGCCAAGTTTCGCCGATATGGGATTGTCGGCAGTCTGACAGACAGCGCCGGCGGCGGGACCAGCAGAAACCGCTTTTACTTCGGATTTATCCCTGCCCTGATGCATGTCCTGGTGGCGCAAATGCGGGAAATGTTGGTGGTCTGGGATTTTCGCTTGATTTAAAAGGCGCAAAATTCGATTGGGGATTTTCAGACCTCCTCTAAAACATAGGAACATGGGCATGCAACGTAAAACAGCCAAAAGGAACGAGTCGTTCCCGATGCCGGTCATGAACAGAACCAAATACTCGCCCAATCGGTGCGCGCTCCGCGAGGACGATGCGGGGGTGTGCCTATATCACTCGAACTGCCTGGAGCTCATGGACAAATTAAGCGAAAAATACCCGGAAGGTAAATTTGACATGATCTTTGCAGACCCACCTTATTTTCTCTCCAATGGAGGCATAAGTTGCCACGCAGGGAAAATGGTCAAAGTTGACAAAGGGCAGTGGGATAAATCCCAAGGCGCAGAGCTAAATCATGAATTCAATTTAGAGTGGCTATCAAGATGCCGCAAACTGCTCAAACCCGATGGCAGCATCTGGGTGTCGGGGACTCACCATGTTATTCATTCTATTGGCTATGCCATGCAGCAATTGCAAATGAAGATATTGAACGATATTTCTTGGGAAAAACCCAACCCTCCCCCTAATTTGTCTTGCCGCTATTTTACTCACTCGACCGAAACGGTTATCTGGGCAAGAAAGAGCGAGCAGTCGCGGCATACGTTCAACTATCCGCAAATGCGCGATGCCAACAACGGCAAACAAATGAAAACCGTGTGGAATATCAAGGCCCCTCAAAAAGAGGAAAAGAAATTCGGCAAACATCCAACTCAGAAACCTTTGCGGTTGCTGGAAAGGATCGTTCTGGCAAGTACAAATCCAGGCGATTTAATTTTCGATCCCTTCGCCGGCAGCTCTACAACGGGGGTGGCGGCCATACGGCATGGCAGGAGATTTATCGGTTGCGAATTGGACAATGGATTTATATCCATATCAAAAAATCGTCTGCAGTCTGCAATCGAAGATAAGAACGGCACCTTGGCAAAATCGAAATGAAGGCAGGAGGAACAGGCGGCAGTAGCACTATAACTGGCCTGAATTTTGAAAACAAAGTTGATTTTTTAACTCTTTTAAGGGACATACCGAATTATAGAATCGAAAAAGCATTGGGGAGTTCTGGGCATAAAATTTATTATCGTAATAAACTGATTGCCAAATGCTTCAAAAAGCACGATTTCTATCGCTTTCTGGACAAGCGCAAGATCAATTGGAAAAGTCTCATTTCTAAGAAACTGTTGCCAGATGATGCATTGTTAGTCATTGCCTGCAAAACTTTGTTCATTATTGAAGTTAAATATCAGCAGGTCCCAGGCTCGGTTGACGAAAAACTCCAAACCTGCGATTTCAAGCGAAAACAGTACATTAAGCTTGTGTCTCCACTAGGGCTAAGGGTTGAATATGTTTACGTTTTGAACAATTGGTTCAAAAAACCAGAATATAAAGACGTCTTAGATTACATTCATAGTGTGAATTGTCGCTACGAATTTAATATATTGCCGTTGGCGCGGCTTGGGCTGCCTGCCTAAATCCCGCCTGCCAGGCGATCAAAAACGGCGCTTCCGGGTTTTGTATGGGCGGCGCCCTCCCTGTTACATTCTCGTTCCTTTGTTCGCTGTCCTGCTGATTGACCACTATCTGCCGTGGCCCGTGGGCGCCGCCGCCCCGCTGGCGCCCGCCCCCGGCGATGTTTTTTGAGCGTTTTGCGGCCTCGTCATGGCGGATTTTCTCAATCGGGCTCGAACACCAGCTCCGGCAGTACCACTTCCCAGTGATCGCATTGCGCTGTTTCGGCGTATTCGGAGCTTTGGGCGCGTTTGCTTCGGCTGAGGATGGCAGTGACATGGGCTTTAATGCATCGCCCGTACTCGGTTGGAATGAAACTCTTTGCCAGTTTGCCGATCTGGACGCCGGCTTGGTTGCACAGGGCCCAGCCGTCGCTGGCGGATTGCAGTTGTAATGGATCGCCGGGATTCAGTGCGGCAATGGGCTTATGTATCCCGTCTTCTTTTGCGAATCTGCCGGCGTAATCTATATACACGTCTTGCAGAGACAATGCCTCGTACCGCCAGTGTAATTCGGGTGCGATTTCGACGGGCAACGGGGGCGCATTGCGCTTATGGAAACATGGCTCGTCACCGAGGTCTGCATCGTTGGCGAACGGATGCCGATCGTTGAAACGGCATAGCACCAAGTTTTTGCGCGCCCGCGTCATGGCGACATAGTACAGCCTGCGGGAGCTTTCCGGGTCTTCGTCTCGGTGCTCCCAGCCGCCGTCGAACACCACGACATGATCGAACTCAAGTCCCTTGGCGCGGTGTGCAGTCAGGAGCAGCAGACCCGATTGCCTGCGTCGGGCCTCTCGCGCCCATTCGGCCAGCCAGTCCAGCAGCTGTTCTGGCGGCAACGGCTTGGGCCCACATTCTTTGATGTATTCGGTTATCGCCTGCCATAATAATCGCCACCAGCTGCCGCCGCCTCGTCTCCACCATGCGCGCAGCTCCGCACCTTGCAGCCTGTCCCGCTGAGAAGCCTCCAGGAGATCCATGCCCCGTTTCTTAATCCACTGGCGGACCGCGGTCGGTCGAATCATGGATTCGCGGCCATCGCGCAAATGCCGAACCAGAGTTTGGGTTTCCCTTAATTTCCAAACAGGTACGGATTTCTTTAGATCGGCCGCCGATTGCACGGGTATTTCGTTCAGCGCACAGTAGCCGCGCACTGGATCGAGGTCTTCCCATTTGCGAGCGATCACTGCAACTTTCGACCAGCTCCACCGTGAGGATAGGCCCTTCAGGCGTTGCAGCTCGTCCATGCCGGACACGGCTTGGTGTATCGAATTGTGATTGACTGTTAGCACTTGTACGCAACCCCGTGCCACGGGGTCAAGCCTTTCCCAATCGCCGCCCGCTGGGGTTTTGGCGCGTTCGCGGTTAATCGTAATCGGGTGATTTTGTTTCTGCCTCTCCGCGGCATAGCCGATAATGCGGTTTGCCGCATGGATGACGTGCCGGGTGGAGCGGTAGTTTTCAACCAGGTATTCGGTCTTTGCCTTGTAGTCGTCGGCAAAACGGCGAATATATTTTGTTGACGCTCCCCTGAAGCCATAAATGTTCTGGTCGTCGTCCCCAACCGCCAGCAGATTGAGCCTGGACTCGGTATCCTGCAGGGTGCGTCCGGCCAGGGCGGAGATCAGTTGGTACTGGGGTTCGTCAACATCTTGGTATTCGTCCACGCAGATCCAGCGGAATCCGGACAGTAGCCGCTCGCGCCGCTCATGGGCTTCTTCCATTCGCAAATCTTTTCCCTGGAGCAGTTCCGCGGCCTCGTACAAGATTTTGTCAAAGTCCGCATCGGTATCTATGTTGCGTTCGGCAAAGCTTGCCCCGCACAGCCGCATCGCCAGCGCATGACAAGTCATTACCGTCAAGTACTTGCTGTCGTCGCCGATCAGCGCGTCCAGGCGGCGGCGTATTTCCACCGCAGCATGACGGTTGTAGGTTAGCGCAACGATGCCGGCAGGGGGCTCCCGCCGCACCCGCACGAGGTAGGCAATACGGTGAACGATGACTCGAGTCTTGCCGGAACCGGGGCCGGCCAGTACCAGCACATTGGTCCGTTCCCGGTTATCCGCGACGATCTTTCTCTGCCTCGTGTTCATCGGTTCGACGATGGCGCGCCAGGATTCGGGGCTGGTCTGGCGATCGATTTCCTTCTCTTTTCCCGGCAGCCACTTATGCAGAAATTCCCGCCCCAGAAGGGTAAAATAGTCATGGGTCAAACGTAGTGCGTCTCGCATGTTGTCCAAACCGCGCCGGCCGTACTCGGCCATGATGTGAATGGCATTGGTCTGTGCGTTATAGTGCATACTCAGCGGCTGAAAATCGGGTTTCTCGAATCGTCTGCCGACATTTTTCCGGTCAAGATAAATCGTCATGGCAGGCCGGAATACGATCAGCCCTTTGTGCAGCCGGATAATTTCCAATTCATGCAGCCATAACAAGGCGCGGTCCGTTAGTTTTTGCGGATCCTTGGTCTGCTTGAGTAAGAGATCGCTGTTCGTTGCCGCATACAATTTGCCCACCGTGGTCTCTGCCAGCAAGTCCACGCCGCGGGAGTTCTCAGGCAGACGGGATAGCCAGTGTAGAAGAAGACACTTGGCGGCATCCCGGCGCAATTCGGCGGTTCGAGCCAGTTTGTCCCAGCTTCGGCGCAAGGTAATTTCGACGCTCTCCCGATCCAGAGGGCGCAGTCTTAAGCTGCCGCCCTTGCCATCCGATCCGCGGCCGTCGGCGGCCAGGCTACGCAGCATCAGTCGCAGGCGTTCGGGCAGCGCACCGGCATGACCTTCATCCTTGAGTTGCTGCGATACGCTACGCAGATGCATTTGATAACTCTCGCCCGCTTCCTGCTCCGGAGCGTGTTCCCGCATTAGCCCGATCAGGGCACACTCCATCATGGCGGCTTTGTCAAAACGATTCTGCGATGAATTTTTTACCCCCTTGTGTATATAAGCCGTTATGGCGGAATCGTTACTGGATACGCCGACTCGCTCCAGGTCGTACAAGGCTTTGCGTACGCCGTCGCTGTCAAGCGAGGTTACCCCCATGAGCTGATCGGTGGAAATGCCGTCGCTGTCATCGGCATCCAGAATTGCAGACGCAAGCTTCAGCAGCTGTTTCCGGTAGGCGGGCGATTCAATATGCCGGCTGATATTCTTTTTCGCCTCTTTAACCGAAGATACCCGCAACGAAGAAGGGAAGATGTTAACTTGGTTTTCCTCACGCCGCAGCAGTTTAGCCTCTTCCAGCCAGGACACCGCCGTGCGCACCCGGGTATCGTCGGTTGCGGAGTCGCGCCGGAAGGCGCTGTTGTCTTCCTGAAGCAGAATTTCTCCCGCGGTAACCTCAATCCCATCCGAATGGTGTTTTTTCTCTTTTTTGTCCAGTCTGCGTAAAGAACGAAGTACCGCGTCGATCTCCAGGCGGCTCAAGCGGGATAGCGCGGCCAGCTGGAATTGAGCCTCTGCGTCTTCCTTCGTGAACAGCAGAATGCATTGCGCCTGTTCCCCGTCGCGTCCCGCGCGGCCAGCTTCTTGCACGTAATTTTCCAGCGAGCCCGGCATGTCAACATGGATCACGAGTCGCACATCGGGTTTGTCAATGCCCATGCCGAAAGCGTTGGTAGCGACAATAATTTGCAGGTTGCCCTCGATAAATCGTTGCTGCACATCCTTTTTGCGTTCCGGCCCCATACCGGCGTGGTAGTAGTCCGCCTTCATTTTTTCCTCGACAAGAAATTCGGCGAATTTTTCAGTGCGGGCGCGCGAGTAGCAATACGCAATAGCGCCGCCGCTATTGGAGCTATCGTTGTCAAACGATTCTTTCTGCAGCAATGCCAACAGGTCGGCATGCTTGCTTTGCGGACTGCTTTGCACGACCTCGAATCCGAGGTTGCTACGCTCCGCTCCGCCGTTATACAGCTGCATTTCTAAATTGAGTTTCTGAAAATGCTCCCGGATTTCTTCGATGACATTGAGCCTGGCCGTGGCGGTCAGACACATGATCGGCGGGATCGGCTGGCTTTTTGCGATGACACGGCTGACATAGCGGTAATCCGGGCGGAAAGCGTGGCCCCACTTGGCCAGACAATGGGCCTCGTCCAGTACCCAGGCGCCGATCTCGCGCTGTTCCAGGGTTTTGCGTAAACTGCGGTTACGCAGCTGCTCCGGCGATATGATCAGAATTGCCACATCGCCCAGCCGCACTCGGTCCAGCACTTCGTTGCGCTCCGGCATGGACTGTAACCCGTTGAATGCGGCGCAGGAATCTATCCCTTTTTTTTCCATGCCGCGCACCTGGTCGGCCATCAGCGCCACTAGAGGCGATATGACCACGGTCAATGCGCCGGTCTTGTAGTAACGCGACAGTGCAGGCACCTGGTAACACAATGATTTGCCGGTGCCGGTAGGGAGGATGCCGAGCACATGCCCGCCGCCCATGGCGGACTCGACAATCGCCTGTTGCATCGGCCGGCCGTCGTAGCGGGGCTTGGCGCGGAAATGTTCGAATCCCATCCAGCGGTTCAGTTCCCGGCGGGCATCGTGTCTTTCGCGGCACCACGGGCAGCTTGCTTGGCGACAAGGAGTGTCGCGCAGGCCGCGCACCAACTGCGCGGCGTCGGGATATTCATGGCGCACCCAGGGCGGCATGACCGAGTTCTCTCCCGCCACCGACATCCATGCCAGGGCATAGGCCAGTTCCCAGCCGTGCCGGTCGGTTTTGCTCACCGCCTGTTGTGCCTGTTGTTCGCAGGCGCCGTATCGTAGCAGCAATTTCAGACAAATTTGTCTGGTCAAGGTGCCAGCAGGACGCCCCTGACCCCGAATGCGACTGAACAGCATGTCAAAACTGCGGCTGGCATTGTCGGTGGGCGCCAACCCATGCCATGCCAGTATTAGCGCCGGGTCTGTTTGCCGGAATGATTCGCATTCGTCTTCGAGCAACCTCAGCGCGATCCGCGAATCCAACACTGGGTCGTTCCGGTTGCTTCTCCGTAACGCTCCATCCTTGTAGTGCTTGACAAGACGGTGGTAAGGATTGCGCGGAAACGCCAGCGGACTCAGCATCAGCGTGTCTATGGCGGGTAGCCGCAATAGTGCCATCCCCGGGTTGGCCGCCTCCAGGAAGGGGCGGTCGTGCTTTAAGATGTTGTGCCCGATCAAAAAGGACGCGCCAGTGGCGAATGCGTCGAGTTTCCGTAAGGCACGGAGCAGATCGTTATCGTCGCGTACGCGATGATTGAATACAGATTCGGAATGCATACGCACTGCGGCCAACTGCTGGATGCGGCGGCTTTTCGGCGAGACTTCGAGATCGATGGACAGGCCGTTACGCAGTGCTATTGCCATTGACAATGATCCCGATCCGGTCAGCGTATTTTATAATTCCGCGAATTCCCCAGGCGCAACGCTTGATGGAAGCATTCGGGAAAAACGATTCT
>JAPPQA010000115.1:0-14877 GCA_028817255.1 Gammaproteobacteria bacterium
CCTATTTTTTCAAAGATTTACATTTATTTTATGCAAAGTCAAGTTAAATCCGCCCCGGACAAACCCGCAAAGACGGCCTTTTGTCCGGGTGCGGATGCGACAAACCGGGGCGCAACGCAGGAGGACGAGCCATGAGCGGGAATAGCAATACGGAGCAACTGCAGGAAACGATCGAAGAGGGGTTCGCGCGATGCGAACAGCTCTCCCCCGACCGCGCCGCGGAGGCGCCCTTGCGCGAAGCCGTGCAACAGGCACTGGCGGAGCTGAACGAGGGGCGCCTGCGGGTGGCCGAGAAGCACGATGGCAAATGGCGGGTGCGCCAGTGGCTGAAAAAGGCCATCCTGTTGTCCTTTCGCCTGGAGGCGAACCGCCGCATTCCCGGGGGGTTCACCAATTACTATGACAAGGTCCGGCCCAAATTCTCCGATATGGAGGAAAAGCAATTCGCGGCGCTGGGCATTCGAGCAGTGCCGCCGGCGGTCGCCCGCTTCGGCAGCTACATCGCTCCGGGGGTGGTAATGATGCCCAGTTACGTAAACGTCGGCGCCTACGTGGGGAGCGGCACCATGATCGACACCTGGGCGACCGTAGGTTCCTGCGCGCAGGTCGGCAACGATGTCCACTTGTCGGGAGGGGTGGGCATCGGAGGCGTACTGGAGCCTCTGCAGGCCAACCCCACGATTATCGAGGACGGTTGCTTCATCGGGGCGCGCTCCGAGATCGTAGAGGGGGTTGTCGTCGGCGAGGGCGCGGTAATTTCAATGGGCGTGTACATCGGCCAGAGCACTCGCATATACAACCGGGAAACCGGGGAAGTCCGCCACGGCTACGTGCCTCCGGGAGCAGTGGTGGTGCCGGGGGCGCTACCGGCGAAAGATGGAACGCACAGCTTGTACTGTGCGGTGATCGTCAAGCAAGTGGATGCCAATACCCGCGACAAAACGGGGATTAACCGCCTGTTAAGGGACCTGTGACAGGGGCGCCTGCCGCATCCTCTCCAGGGCCTCCCTGACCTTGCCGGCAAGCCGGTCCGCAAGGTTCTCCACCTGGGCTTCTCCCGGGCCTTCCACCAGGATCCGCAAGACCGGCTCGGTCCCCGAGGGGCGCAGTACGACCCGGCCTGCGTCCCCCAGCTCGTCCTCGGCGCCGGCCACCGCTTCCTGTATTTCCGGCAAGGAGGAGATATGCTGCCCCTGCCGCGTCCGAATGTTGATCATCTGTTGAGGAAATTTGCGCATACCGGACTTCAGATGGCACAGGGAGCGGCCAGTGCGCCGCATGGCGTCCAGCACCTGAAGGGCGGACACGATGCCGTCGCCAGTGGGCATGTGGGCCATGGAAATGATGTGCCCGGAAGGCTCGCCGCCCAGTTTCAGCCCGCGTTGCAACAAGGCCTCGGCGATGTAGCGGTCACCGACGGGAGTCCGGTGCAATTCGAGCCCCAGGCGACGCAGGGCCTGCTCAAGGCCCAGGTTGCTCATCACGGTGCCGACCACCGTGCCGGCCAGTTCCTTGCGACGGGCACTGGCGATGACATACAGCAACTCGTCGCCGTCCAACAATTCGCCACGCTCGTCCGCCATGATCACCCGGTCGCCGTCGCCGTCCAGGGCAATCCCCAGGTCGGCGCCCTGGTTCTGCATCTCGCAGCGCATGAGCTCGGGCGAAACCGATCCGCAGTCGCGGTTAATGTTCAACCCGTCGGGTTCCACTCCGATGGCGGTGACCTGCGCCCCCAATTCCTCGAACAGCCGAGGCGCGACGCGGTAGGCAGCGCCGTGGGCGCAGTCCAGCACCAAACGTAATCCCTGCAGGTCCAACTTGTCCTTGAACAGGTTCTTGCAGAACTCAATGTAACGTCGCGGCGCGTTGCCGAGGCGGCGGGCCTTGCCCAGGCGTTCGGAGGCAACCGTGCGACAGGGTTCCTCCATGAGGGCCTCAATGGCGATCTCCGTCGCATCCGAGATCTTGCTCCCATCAGAGCGGAAAATTTTGATGCCGTTGTCGCAATACAGGTTATGCGAGGCGCTAATGGCGATACCCGCGCAGGCGCGCGTCTCTCTGGTGAGTACGGAGATCGCGGGGGTGGGCATCGGCCCCAGCAAGCACACGTCGGCGCCGGCGGCGGCCAGGCCCGCCTCCAAGGCCGATTCCAACAGATAGCCGGAGATGCGGGTATCCTTGCCGATCAGGACGTTGCCGCGCCGCCCGCCGCTCAGGACGCAACCGGCGGCCCATCCCAGCTGCAGGACGAACTCGGGGGTAATCGGCGCCTCGCCAAGCCGCCCGCGGATGCCGTCGGTGCCGAAGTACCGCTTGCGAGAACCGGCAATCCCGGGGGATGCGCCAGCCACCACCCGCGGCACCGTTTCCCGGGCTTTCACGTGGTGCCGGCCGATCCCTTGACCGGGGTCGGATTGACCGGGGGAGAAGGTCTCCTCTTTTTGGAGGCGCCGCGCCGCGCCGCCGGGGCAAACCCGCTACGCTCCTCGCCGGAGCCTTCCTCGTCGTCCCAATCGGCGGGAGGGCGCGGCGGCTTGCCGGACATGATGTCCTGAAGCTGGTCGTGGTCCAGGGTTTCGTATTTGATCAGCGACTCGGCCATCAGGTGCAGCTTGGGCATGTGGTCGCGCAACATCTTTTCGGCGCGCTGGTAGGCATGATCCACGATATCCCGAACTTCCTGGTCAATCACGTGCGCGGTTTCATCGGAGATGGCCTTGTGCCGGGCCACCGAGTGGCCCAGGAATACTTCGTCTTCCTCTTCGCTGTAGGTCAGGGGCCCCAGGCGCTTGGACAATCCCCACTTGGTCACCATGTTGCGGGCGAGTTCGGTGGCGCGCTGAATATCGTTGCTGGCCCCCGTGGTCACATGCTCCTTGCCGAATATCAACTCTTCCGCGATCCGCCCCCCGAACAAAGTGCAGATCTGGCTCTCCAGATGCTCCTTGCTGTAGCTGAGCCGGTCCGACTCCGGCAGAAACATGGTAACGCCCATGGCCCGCCCGCGGGGAATGATGGTCACCTTGTACACCGGGTCGTGCGAGGGCATCTGCAAACCGACGATGGCATGGCCGGCCTCGTGGTAGGCGGTCAGTTTCTTCTCCTCCACGCTCATGACCATCGAGCGCCGCTCCGCGCCCATCATGATCTTGTCCTTGGCCAGTTCAAACTCCTCCATGCGCACCTGCTCCCGGTCGGCGCGCGCCGCCAACAACGCCGCCTCGTTCACCAGGTTGGCCAGATCCGCGCCGGAAAAGCCCGGCGTACCGCGGGCGATCACGATGGCTTTGATGCCATCCGCCATTTTGATCTTGCGCATGTGGACCTTGAGGATCTGTTCCCGCCCGCGGATATCGGGCAACGGCACCGTAACCTGCCGGTCGAAGCGGCCCGGCCGCAACAGGGCGGGGTCCAGGACATCCGGGCGGTTGGTGGCGGCGATCACGATCACCCCCTCGGTGCCCTCAAAGCCGTCCATTTCCACCAGCAACTGGTTGAGCGTCTGCTCCCGCTCGTCGTGGCCGCCGCCCAGGCCCGCCCCCCGGTGTCGGCCCACGGCATCAATCTCGTCTATGAAGATGATGCAGGGGGACTGCTTTTTCGCCTGCTCGAACATGTCGCGCACCCGGGAAGCGCCCACCCCGACGAACATCTCGACGAAATCGGAACCGGAGATCGTGAAGAAAGGCACCTGCGCCTCGCCGGCGATCGCGCGGGCCAGCAGGGTCTTGCCGGTGCCGGGCGGCCCGACCATGAGCACACCCGCCGGAATCTTGCCGCCCAGGGCCTGAAACTTGGCCGGATTCTTCAGGAACTCCACCAACTCGGCCACTTCTTCCTTGGCCTCCTCGGCGCCGGCCACATCGTCGAAGGTGATCCGCACGCGGTCCTCGCTCAGCAGGCGGGCACGGCTCTTGCCGAAGGAAAGCGCGCCGCGCCCGCCCAGGCCGCTCTGCATCTGGCGCATGAAATAGATGAAGATCGCCAGCAACAACAGAATGGGCGACCAAGAAATCAGGGCGTGCATCCACAGGGAGTTGCGCTGCGGCTCCCTGCCTTTGATTTCCACGCCCTGTTCGAGCAGGACGCCGATCAGGGCATTGTTATCCGTCTCCGGGCTGTAGGTGGTGAACCGGGCGCCGTCGGTGCGCCAACCGGTAAGCACGCTGCCCTCCAGGGTAACCGATTCCACCCGCCCTTCCTTGACGTCGGCGATGAACCGCGAATAGGGAACCTCCAACGGCAACACGGGCTGCCCGAAGTTGCGAAACGTAGCGATCAACACGATCGAGATGATCATCCAGAGGAGCAGATTTCTTGCCATGTCCTTCCTACCCGCTGCTTTGGCCGCCGCCTGCCTCGTTGCATGGCGCCCGCCGACAAAGAGATTCTACCATGACTGCCCCTCGTTAACTACCGCAAGCCGGTCAAGCGCCGGGCCAGCAGATAGAATTCTTTCGACGAGCTGCGCGACGCCCGGGGCCGGCGCGCCGCGACCCCGCGGAAGCAGCCGGCCAGCCGTTCGCGGAACGCGGCGCACTCTTCTCCCTGAAACAACTTGATCAAGAGATCGCCTTCCGGGCGCAGGAACTGCCGGGCCATCTCCAGAGCGGCGTCCAACAAGGTTGCCATGCGCGCCTGGTCGGTGACCGCGATGCCGCTCAAGTCGGGGGCCAGATCCGATACGACCAAATCGCAGGGACGCCCCCCCAGCCACTCGCGACAACGGCCGCACAGCCCGGGGTCGCCCAACTCGCCCAGGGCGAATTCCACGCCCGGGATCGGCTGCATGGGGTTGCGGTCTATGGCCAACACCCGCCCCTGCCGGCCGACACGCTCGGCGAGGTACTGCGACCACCCGCCCGGCGCCGCGCCCAGATCCATAACCGTCTGACCAGGGCGCAACAGGCGGTCGCCGCGGTCGATCTCCATGAGTTTGAAGACGGCGCGGGAACGGTAGCCCCGGTCGCGCGCCATGCGCCAATAGGAATCGTGCCGCTCCTCCCGACGCACGGCTCGCCCTATCTCCGCCCGCCGCCACCCGCCCGGGCACGCCGGCAAGGGCGCTCATTGGTAGCGTACCCGAACCACTTCATAGTCCACCGCGCCCCCGGGGGCCTCCACCCGCACGCTGTCCCCCTCGTTCTTGCCGATCAACGCGCGGGCGATAGGCGAGGTCACTGCGATCCGCCCTTCCTCGATATCGGCCTCCGCCTCGCCGACGATCTGGTAGCTAACCTTTTTCTTTTCCTTGAGGTGCAGCAACTCCACGGCGGCGCCGAATACGATTCGGCTGCCGGCGTTCAGCTTGGCCACGTCTATAATCTGGGCATTGGCCAGCAACTCCTCCAGCATCGCGATCCGGCCCTCTACGAAACTTTGCTCCTCGCGTGCCGCATGGTATTCCGCATTCTCGCTGAGATCGCCATGCGCGCGGGCCTCGGCGATGGCATTGGTGATCCGCTTGCGCTCCACCCGCTTCAACTGCTCCATTTGTTGCCGCAGGCGCTGGGCCCCCTTTGCGGTAATCGGCGGTTTGCTCATCTTTCCTCCTGCCTAACGCGGTCAATGTCCGCAGGCCGGGGCACCGGAGTGCGGTGGAGTTCCTGCAGGCATGCGACGCGAAAGGAATCGCCGCATCGAATCGCCTGGGCGGCAGCCTGCGCGCCAGCAATGGTAGTCATGTAAAACACGCCGCGCAACAGTGCGGTACGGCGGATCGCATAGGAATCCGCGATCGCCTGCTTGCCCTGGGTGGTGTTCACGATAAACGCGATTTCGCCGTTCTTCAGCATGTCCACGATATGCGGCCGGCCCTCCTGCACCTTGTTGACCGCGCGGCATTCCAGCCCGCTGCGGCGCAACGCCGCGGCGGTGCCCCGGGTGGCGCACAATTGAAAGCCGATGGCGACCAGTTCGGCGCCGATCCGGCAGGCGGCGGCTTTGTCCGCATCGCGCACGCTGAGGAAAGCCCAGCCGTCCCGGGGGATATTCTTGTGCACCGCTTGCTGGGCCTTGTACAGGGCCTCGCCGAAATCCTTCCCAACCCCCATCGCCTCGCCCGTGGATTTCATCTCCGGCCCCAGCAGAGGGTCCACGCCGGGCAGCTTGTCGAAAGGAAACACGGCCTCCTTGACGGAAAAATAAGACGGCGACACGGAACCCGAAAGGCCCTGGTCGCGCAGTGTCGCGCCCATCATGCAGCGGACGGCGACCCGCGCCAGGCGGACACCGGTCGCCTTGGACACGAAGGGGATCGTGCGCGAAGCGCGGGGATTCACTTCCAGCACGTAGATATCGCCCCCGCGCACGGCGAACTGCACATTGACCAGGCCCACCACGCGCAGCGCTTCGGCCAAGCGCCGGACCTGGTCCGCCAGCTGCCGCTGAATCTCGCTGCCGAGGCTGTGGGCGGGCAGACAACAGGCCGAGTCGCCGGAATGGACGCCCGCCTGCTCGATATGTTCCATGATGCCCCCGATGAATACGTCCCGCCCGTCCGCCACGGCATCCACGTCCACCTCGATCGCATCCTCCAGAAAGCGGTCGAGGAGCACCGGGAACTGGCCGGATTGCAGAAAGGCCGTATGCAGGTATTCCTCGAGATCTTGCCGACTATAAACGATTTCCATCGCCCGGCCGCCGAGCACATAGGAAGGGCGCACCACCAGGGGGAAGCCGATCTCGCCGGCATGGCGCAAGGCGTCCTCCGCCGAGCGCGCCGCGCGGTTCGAGGGTTGGCGCAGGCCCAGCTGTCGGATCAGGTGCTGAAAGCGATCCCGGTCCTCGGCCAGGTCAATGGAGTCGGGGGAAGTGCCCACGATATGCATCCCCGCCCGCTCCAGGGCGCGGGCCAGGCGCAACGGGGTCTGCCCTCCGTACTGAACGATTATGCCGTCGGGCCGTTCGCGCCGCCCGATCTCCAGCACGTCCTCCAGGGTCAGCGGCTCGAAGTACAGCCGGTCGGAAATGTCGTAGTCCGTAGAAACCGTCTCGGGATTGCAGTTGACCATGATCGCCTCGTGGCCTTCCTCGCGCAGGGCCAGCGCGGCTTGTACGCAACAGTAGTCGAACTCAAGCCCCTGGCCGATGCGGTTGGGGCCGCCCCCCAGGATCGCGATCTTCTTGCGGCGAAAACCCGGATTCGCCTCGCATTCCTGCTCGTAACAGGAGTAGAGGTAGGCCGTGGTCGTGGGGAATTCCGCCGCGCAGGAATCAACCCGCTTGTACACCGGGAACAAGCCGGCCTCATGACGGCGGCTCCGGATCTGCGCCTCCTCCGTCTCCAAGAGGCGCGCCAGCCGGGCGTCGGAAAATCCCTTGCGCTTGAGCAGCCGCAGCCGCTCCGGCGACAGCCCTTCCAGCCCGGCATCGCGCGTCTGCCGCTCTTCCTGCACCAGGTCGCGTATTTGCTCCAGGAACCAGGGATCGATGCGGGCGCATTCATGCACCTGTTGCACGCTCATGCCCTGGCGGAAGGCGTCCGCGACATACCACAGCCGGCGGCTGCGGGGGATCCGCAACTCCTGGCGAATGCGATCCGGACTGGCCGCCTCCCCGCCGGCGCCCTGTTCGTCCAGGCCAGTCATCCCCGTCTCCAGGCTGCGCAGGGCCTTGTGCAGCGATTCCTGGAAGCTGCGCCCGATTGCCATCGCCTCGCCCACCGACTTCATCTGGGTGGTCAGGCGGTCGTCGGCCTGGGGGAATTTCTCGAAGTCGAAGCGCGGCATCTTGGTCACCACGTAGTCTATGACCGGCTCGAAGGATGCGGGCGTGGCGCCAGCGGTGATCTCGTTCGCCAACTCGTCCAGCGTGTAGCCCACGGCGAGCTTGGCGGCAACCCTGGCGATCGGAAAGCCGGTCGCCTTGGAGGCCAGGGAGGACGACCGGGAGACCCTGGGATTCATTTCGATCACGAGCAACGTCCCGTCCTCCGGATTGACGGCAAACTGCACATTGGCCCCGCCCGTGTCCACGCCGATCTCCCGCAGGACGGCGACGGCGGCATCGCGCATCCGCTGGTATTCCTTATCCGTCAGCGTCTGCGCCGGGGCGACGGTGATCGAATCTCCCGTGTGCAGCCCCATGGGGTCCACGTTCTCTATGGAGCAGACGACGATGCAGTTGTCCCGGCAATCGCGCACCACTTCCAATTCGTACTCCTTCCACCCCAGGACCGGCTGCTCCAGCAGCACCTCGCCGCTGGGCGAAACCCGCAGGCCGTGCTCGCACAACTCGGAGAACTCTTCGTGGTTGCAGGCCACTCCGCCGCCGCTGCCGCCCAGCGTAAAGGAAGGGCGGGCGATCACCGGGTATCCGATCTCGTCGCGCGCCTGCCGGGCCTGCTCCATGTCGGAGACGATTCGGGAAACCGGCATGGCCAGCCCCACCCGGAGCATCGCCTGGCGGAAAAGGGCGCGGTTCTCGGCCTTGGCGATGGCCTCGCGCGAGGCGCCGATCATGCGGACCCCGTGCCGTTTCAGGACCCCGAGCCGATCCAGTTCCAGGGCGCAGTTCAGAGCCGTCTGCCCTCCCATGGTGGGCAACAGGGCATGCGGCCGCTCCAACTCGACGATCCGGGCCAAGACCTGCGGGCATAGCGGCTCGATGTAGGTGGCATCGGCCACTTCCGGGTCCGTCATGATAGTGGCGGGGTTGGAGTTGACCAGGATCACCCGGTAGCCTTCCTGGCGCAGGGCGCAGCAGGCCTGGGTGCCGGAATAGTCGAACTCGCAGGCCTGGCCGATAACGATAGGGCCGGCGCCGATAACCAGCACGGACTCGATGTCGGTGCGCCTGGGCATCTAATGACCGGCGGCGGCGCGCCCGCCCTGGAGGGTCACTGGGCGCCTTCCTGCATCAAGGCGGTGAAGCGCTGGAACAAGGGGCGGGCATCGTGGGGGCCGGGACTGGCCTCCGGGTGCCCCTGGAAACCGAATGCGGGCGCCTCCGTATGTCGCACCCCCTGCAGGCTGCCGTCGAACAGCGAGCGGTGGGTGGGAGAGAGAGTGGACGGCAATGTGGCCTCGTCCACGGCAAAGCCGTGGTTCTGACTGGTGATCAGGACCCGGCCGGTCGCCAGTTCCTGCACCGGGTGATTGGCGCCGTGGTGGCCGAACTTCATCTTTACCGTCCTGGCGCCGGCGGCAAGCGCCAGCAGCTGGCACCCCAGGCAAATGCCGAACAGCGGCACGCGGGCCGCCAGCAATTCCCGCACCGTTTCGATCGCGTCCTTGCAGGCCGCCGGGTCGCCGGGCCCATTGGACAGGAACACGCCCTGCGGCGCCTGGGCAACGACCTCGCGCGCCGGCGTGGCGGCCGGCACGACCGTAACCCGGCAGCCCGCCGCCGCCAATCGGTGCAAAATATTGCTCTTGATCCCGTAGTCGTAGGCGATCACGCGCCAACCCCCGGGCGGCGCCCCGGCGGCCGCCTCCCCTTCCGGCTCCCGCTCGCGGCGGCCGGCGGCGCTTACCTCGCCGACCAGATCGCTGCCCTCGAGGGCGGTCGCCTGGCGGGCGGCGGCGACCGCCTGCCGGACATCCGCGCCGGCGCCAGTCACAATGCACCCCCGCATCGCCCCGCGCTCGCGCAACAGGCGCGTCAGGCAGCGGGTGTCCACCTCCGCGATCCCCACCACGCCGTGGCGCCGCAGATAGTCCGGCAGGGACTCGCGGCTGCGCCAGTTGCTGGGCTGCGCGGTCAGCGCCCGCACCACCAGCCCCCGTACATGAACGCGGGCAGATTCCTCGTCCTCCCGATTGGTCCCCACATTGCCGATGTGCGGCTGCGTGAAGGTGACGATCTGACCGTGGTAAGAGGGGTCCGTGATGATCTCCTGGTATCCGGTCGCCGCCGTGTTGAAAACCACTTCGCCCTCGGCACGGCCCGAGGCGCCGATGCCTCGCCCGGGGAAAACACTGCCGTCTTCGAGCGCCAGGATCGCCTGCGTCGTCATTGCTCCCTCCCGGAAAGGCGCACGGACCGCAGCCCGGGAATGCGGGCGCCCCGGGGACGGCCGTGCAATTAGCTCTGCCCCGCCGCCGCGAGGTGGCGGGGCAATCCCAACACGTCGCGCATATCGTAGAGTCCCGGCGGACGGGCAACCACCCAGCGGGCGGCGCGCACGGCCCCGTCCGCGAAGATCTCCCGGCTCTCGGCGCGGTGGCCGATCTCCACCCGCTCGCCGGGCAGGCCGAACAGCACCGTATGCTCCCCGACCGCAGAGCCGATACGGAGCGAAGCATACCCGATACTGCCGGGGTCGCGCCCGCCCGGGCCGCTTCTGCCGTACACCGCACAGGATTCGTGGCGCCGCCCCAGCGCCTCGCATACGATCCGGCCCATCTGCAGCGCAGTGCCGGAGGGCGCATCCCGCTTGCCGGAGTGGTGAGTCTCCACGATCTCAATCTCGGCCCGGTCTCCCAGGACCCGCGCCGCGGTCTCGAGCAGGCCGAAACAAAGGTTGACCCCGACGCTCATATTGGGAGCGAACACGACGGCAACCCGCTCGGCGGCGGCGGCGACCGCAGCCCGCTGCCGTTCCTCCAGGCCCGTCGTCCCGATCACCATGCGCACCCCCGCCTCCCGGCACCGGTCGGCAACGGCGCCAGTCCCCTCCGGTTGACTGAAATCAATCAGGACATCCGGGCGACTCTCAGGAAAATGCAGGGAGTCGGCAATGCGCAGGCCCAGCGTGTCGCCACCGGACCATTCGCCGGCATCTTTGCCAAGATGCGGCGAACCGGGACGCTCCGTCGCCGCTACGACCCGCGTCCCCGGCGCGCGCCGGCAGGCCGCGATGACAGCGCGCCCCATGCGCCCCGCCGCGCCGCTGACGGCCACTCGCATCTCCCCGCCAGACATGGTCTTATCCGCCCGCGTCCCTGAAGAATCCCTTGATGCGGTCCAGCCACTTGGAGCGGATCGGGCTATGACGCTTCTTCGTCGTTTGCTCCTCCAGTTCCCGCAGCAGTTCCTTTTGCCGGCGCGTCAGGTTGACGGGAGTCTCGACATGGACCTCGCAGTGCAGATCGCCGGGGCGCGCGGAGCGGGAAGAGCGGCTGATTCCCTTGCCCCGCAGCCGGTAAACGCATCCCGACTGCGTGCCGGCCTTGACCTGCAACATGACCCGGCCATCCAGAGTGGGCACCTCCACTTGGCCGCTCAGGGCGGCCGTGGCGACGCTGATGGGGACGCTGCAATACAGGTCGGCCCCCTTGCGCCGGAATACCGGGTGCGGCTTGAGCCGAATCTTGATGTACAGATCGCCGGGCGGGCCGCCGTACTCCCCGGCTTCGCCGGCGTTGGCAAGCCGCACCTGGTCGGCCTCGTCCACTCCCGCCGGTATCCGCACGGACATGGATTTCTCCTCCCGCACCCGGGCGGCGCCGCGACAGGCGGCACAGGGGTCGGAGATCACGCGGCCGCGGCCGCGACAATCCGGACAGGTCTGCTGCAGCGAAAAAAAGCCCTGCTGCATGCGCACCTGGCCGTTGCCGCCGCAGGTGGCGCAGAGGGTCGGACTGCTGCCGGGACGGGCGCCGCTGCCGCCGCACTGCCGGCAATGAACCAGCCGCGGGACGCGCAATTGCAGGGCCGTGCCCCTGGCCGCTTCCTCCAGGCCAATCTCCACTTCGTAGCGCAGATCCGCCCCGCGATAGCCTTGTTGCGCCCCCCTCGCCCTGCGGCGCCCGCCGCCCAGGAAGTCGGAAAAAATATCCTCGAAGATGTCGTTGACGTTGCCGGTAAAACCGGCAGGACCGCCGCCCGCCGCCGCCCCGGCGTGACCGAAATGGTCGTAGTTTTTTCTCTTGTCCGCATCGGAGAGGACCTCGTAGGCCTCCTTGACATCCTTGAAACGCTCCTCCGCCTGACGGTCCCCGGGGTTGCGGTCCGGATGGCATTTCATCGCCTGTCGGCGATAGGCCTTCTTGATCTCGCCCGCGCTGGCGTCGCGGGAGACCTGGAGCACCTCATAGTAATCGCGGTTGGACATATTCGAAACCCGACCCGCCGGGCGGTCTGCCAGGAGCGGCTACCGCGTCCGCCGTCGGAGAGCCGCCGCGGCTTGCCGCGGGAAGGGAAGCCGCGATGCCCTCACTCCCGCTTATCCTCTCGATCCTCCTTGCCGTCGTCGTCCGCGATCTCGTCGAAATCGGCATCCTGAACCCGCGCGCCGTTGCCGCCGCCATCCGTCGCGCGCCTCTCGGAGGAGGCGGAGGCGTCGTCCGCCCCGGGACTCTTCGTTTCCTGGGCTTCCTGGGCTTCCTGGGCTTCCTGGGCCTCCCGGGCCGCTTCCGACGACGACGCCTGCATCAATTTCTGCGCGATCTCGGCCAGCTTGCGGCAACTCTCCGCGAGGGCCTCCTTGTCGTCGCCCTGCATCTTCTCCTCTACCTCGCGCAACGCCGCCTTGGCTTCCTCCTGCAGGGCGGAATCCGCCTTCTCGCCCGCCTCCTGCAGCGAACGGCGCACCGTGTGGCACAAAGTGTCCGCATGGTTGCGGGCCTCCACCAACTCGCGCAGGACCTGGTCCTCCTTGGCATGGGTCTCGGCGTCCTCGACCATCCTCTTGATGTCGCCCTCCGAGAGGCCGCTGGATGCCTGGATGGAAATGCGCTCCTCCTTGCCGCTGCCCTTATCCTTGGCGGAAACGTGGAGGATGCCGCTGGCATCCATATCGAAAGTCACTTCGATCTGGGGCACGCCCCGCGGGGCCGGGCGAATACCGCTCAGATTGAAGCTTTGCAGAGACTTGTTGTCGCTGACCCGCTCCCGCTCGCCCCGCAGGACATGCACCGTGACCGTGTTCTGGTTGTCTTCCGCGGTCGTGAAGATCTGCTGCTTCCTGGTGGGAATCGTGGTGTTCTTCTCGATCAGCTTGGTCATCACCCCGCCCAGGGTCTCTATGCCCAGAGACAGGGGAGTCACGTCCAGCAGCAACAGATCCTTGACGTCGCCGCCCAATACGCCGGCCTGGATGGCCGCGCCCACGGCGACGGCCTCGTCCGGATTCACGTCCTTGCGAGGCTCGCGGCCGAAAAACTCCTGCACCTTTTTCTGTACCAGCGGCATGCGCGTCTGGCCGCCGACCAGGATCACTTCGTCTATTTCCGAGGCCGCCACGCCCGCGTCCTTGAGCACGGTGCGGCAGGGCTCGATCGTGCGCTCGACCAGTTCTTCCAGCAGGGACTCCAGCTTGGCGCGCGTCAAACGGATGTTCATGTGCTTGGGCCCGCCGGCGTCCGCGGTAATGTAGGGCAGATTGATGTCGGTCTGCTGGCTCGAGGACAATTCGACCTTCGCCTTTTCCGCGGCTTCCTTGAGGCGCTGCAATGCCAGGGAATCGTTGTGCAAATCAATGCCCTGATCCTTCTTGAACTCCCGGCACAGGTAATCAATGAGCCGCAGGTCGAAATCCTCGCCCCCGAGGAAGGTGTCGCCGTTGATGGCCTGCACCTCGAACTGGCGCTCGCCCTCCACCTCGGCAATCTCGATGATCGAGATGTCGAAAGTGCCGCCGCCCAGATCGTACACCGCGATCCTGGCGTCGCCGCGGCGCCGGTCCATGCCGTAGGCGATGGCGGCGGCGGTAGGCTCGCTGACGACCCGCTTGACGTCCAGGCCGGCGATGCGGCCGGCATCCCGGGTCGCCTGGCGCTGCGAGTCGCTGAAATAGGCGGGGACGGTGATCACCGCCTCCTTGACCGGCTGGCCCAGGTAATCCTCCGCGGTTTGCTTCATCTTCATCAGCACCCGGGCCGAAATCTCCGGCGGGGCCATTTTTTTGCCCTTGACGCCGACCCATGCATCGCCGTTGTCCGCGGCCACGATGTCATAGGGCACGATCTTGATGTCCTTTTGCACCTCCTCCTCTTCGTAGCGGCGCCCGATCAAGCGCTTGACGGCAAACAGCGTATGCTTCGGGTTGGTCACCGCCTGCCGCTTCGCCGCCTGCCCTACCAACACCTCCGAGTCATCGGTGAAGGCCACGATGGAAGGCGTAGTCCTGGCGCCTTCGCTGTTCTCGATGACCTTGGCACGCTCCCCCTCCAGCACCGCGACGCAGGAATTCGTCGTACCCAGATCAATGCCTATAATCTTGCTCATTCGCTACTCCTATTCAACAATCCACATGTCCGATCCCGATCCCGATCCCGATCCCGGGCCCGCCGCCGCCGCCAACCGCGCCCGGCGCTTGTCTCCGGTATCCCATATGGGGGCGGCAACGACGGATTGCAAGGCGCGCCGGGGGATCAGCGCGCCACCACAACCCGGGCGGGGCGAATCAGGCGGTCGCCCAGAGCATAGCCCTTCTGCATGACCGCCACCACTACGGATCCCCCCCCCTCTCCTTCTCGTTCGCCTTCCCCCTGCCTTTCCTGCATGGAAACGGCCTCGTGCCGCTCCGGGTCGAAACGGCCCCCGACGGGGTCTATGGCATCCACTCCGAATTTCTGCAGCAGGTCGCCGAACATCTTGACGGTCAACTCCATACCTTGCCGCAGGCCGGCAAAGGCTTCCGGCCCTTCGGCGGACTGCAAACCAAGCTCCATGCTGTCGAGAACGGGCAACAATTCGCGCACAAAGCGCTCCAGCGCGTATTTGCGGTAGTTTTCCAGGTCCCGTTCCGTGCGCTTGCGCAGGTTTTCCATCTCCGCGCGGGCCCGCAACATGGCATCCCGGTGCTCCGACTCGCTACGCTTCAAACTCTCCAGTTCTTCGCCCAGACGCTCGACGGTCTGTTGCAGGTCCGGCAGTTCCTCCCCCTCCGCCGAGGCCGGGGCAGCGTCCGTCAATATCTCCACAGGCGCGTCGCCCGCATCTTCCGGCGCCCCGGACGCAGCCGGTTCGGCCCCAGTATCTTCTTGC
>JAPPQA010000115.1:14908-19485 GCA_028817255.1 Gammaproteobacteria bacterium
CGGTATCTTCTTGCGCCCCGGGCGCAACCGATTCGGCGCCTGCATCTTCCTCCGGCCCGGGCGCCGGATCGCCCCCCGGGACGGACACGAGCCGCGGCCCCTCGCCGGCGCCGGGGCGGTCGTCGTTGCCGTTCATATGAAACCTCCTCGCCGCTAGCGGGCACGGGCGTCCGACACGACCCCCGAACCCGGATGCGCCTTTTACTACGGTTGAAAATTCAGCGCAACGCTCAACATGCGCGCCGTTACGTCCACCACCGGAATCACCTCGCTGTAGGGCATGCGAGTGGGGCCGATGACCCCCAACACCCCCACCACCCGGCCGTCCACCTCGTACGGAGAGGCCACCACGCTGCAATTGTCCAGCACTTCGTAGCCGGATTCCTCGCCGATGAATATGCGCACCCCTTCGGCCTGGATGGCCTCGTCCAGCAGGTGCAGAATATCGCGCTTCTCCTCAAAGGTCTGGAACAAACGCTTGATCCGTTCCACATCGCCCAGGTCGCCGATCTCCATCAAATTGGTCCCGCCGGCCAGCACGTAATCCTCGTTGCCCTCCCGCGAACGGCAGGCCTGTTCGGCAAACTCGATGACCGCCTGCATCAGCTGGTTGATATCGTCGCGGGTGCGCCGCATCTCCCGCACCAGCTGCCCGCGCGCCGCTTGCAGCCCCGAGCCAAGGCGGAGCAGGTCGCTCAGGTAACCGGAGGCCTCCTGCAATTCGGACAGGGTAAAGGCGCGCCGGGTATGAAAGATCCGATTCTGCACCTCGTGATCGTTCATCACCAGCACCATCAGCACCTGGTCGCCGGACAAGGGGATGAACTCCACCTGCCGCACCGTCAGGGAGTCGCTCTTCGGCAAAGTGACGACGCCGGCGAGGCGGGTAATCCGGGACAGCATGGACGAGGTGCGCTCCAGCAACTGCTGGGCATCCGTCTCGAGCTGCATTTCCTCGCTAATGGATTGCAGCTTGCTGCTTTCCATGTCGGAAAGCTGCAACAGGCTGTCCACGAAAAGCCGGTATCCCTTTACGGTCGGGATGCGCCCGGCAGAAGTGTGCGGCGAGCGAATCAGGCCGATATCCTCCAAATCCGCCATGACGTTGCGCACCGTGGCCGGGCTGATGTCCAGGCCGCTGTCGCGCGCCAGGGCGCGCGAACTGACCGGCTGGCCGGCCTCGATGTAGCGTTCCACCAACGACCGGAACAGATACAGGCCGCGCTCGGAGATCTGCTCCTCCAACCCCTTCAAGTCGGCATGTTTGTGTACGCGCATTCTCGGAAAAATGTATCATTTTTCCGCGGAGAGGGGCAACCGGCCCGGAACGGGGCGCCGACGGCCGCAGCGGCGGCGGCGCCCGGCACCGGTTTCCCTGCCTCCCGCACCGTAAAGACACATGAGCAAACAAGCGACATTCCGGCAAGTTGCCATCGTCACCCGCCCGGAAAGCGACGAGGCCGAGACGATCCGACGGGAGATCGCCGCCATACTGGAGCGCCGGGGGATCCGGACCGTCGCCGTCGTCCGGGATTCCCGGGAAGAAACGGCGCCCAAAGGCGAGGAAGACCCCCGCTACGACCTCGGCATCGCGGTGGGCGGCGACGGTACGCTGTTGAAGACGGCCCACCTGCTGGCGCGCCGCGGGGTGCCCCTGATCGGCGTCAATACCGGCCGGCTCGGTTTTCTGGCCGACTGTTCGCCGCGGGACATTGCCGGGCATCTGGACGCCATCCTGGGCGGCCAGTACCTGGAAGAGCGGCGCCTGCTGGCCGAATACCGGCTGCGCCGCGAAGGCGAAACCCTCCTGGAGGGAATCGCGGTCAACGAGGTCGCCGTGCAGAAACACGATATCTCGCGGCTCTTCGTATGCGAGACGCGCATTGACGGGCACTTCCTGGGCCGCCAGCGCGGCGACGGACTGATCGTCGCAACCCCCACCGGCTCTACGGCCTATGCGCTGGCCAGCGGCGGCCCGATCCTGTTCCCCTCTCTGGAGGTGCTGGCCCTGGTGCCCGTCTGCCCGCACACGCTCGGCAGCCGCCCTCTGGCGGTCGGAAGCGAGCAGGAGATCGAAGTGCGGATTGACCCGGGAGGGAAGCAGCGCGCCGGACTGATGCGGGACGGGCAGCTGGTACAGGAGCTGCGGCCCGGCGACAGCGTCCAGATCCGAGGCTCGGGGCCGCGGCTGCGGCTTATCCACCCGCTGAACTACAATTATTTCGGCATCCTGCGCACCAAACTGAAGTGGGGCCGTACACCTTGCTGAAGGAACTACAGATTCGCAACTTCGCGGTGGTCGCGGAAATGCGGCTGGCGCTGCGGGAAGGGTTGACCGTCTTCACCGGGGAAACCGGGGTGGGAAAATCCATCATCGTGGATGCGCTGGGGCTGGCGCTGGGAGACCGCGGCGACACCCGTTACATACGCCCGGGCCAGGATCGCGCCGAGGTCATCGCCCGTTTCGCAGTCCCTGCCGAGACGCGCGCGGCCATGCGCGAGGCCGCCGGGCCGCCCGGCCAATGCCTGCTGCCGCCCGGCGCGGAGGAGCAGTGGCTGCTGCACCGGGTGCTGCGGGCCAAAGACGGACGCTCCCAGGCGTATGTCAACGGCAGCCCCGTTCCCCTGCGGGTGCTGCGGGAACTGCGGGCGCCGCTGGTCGAAGCGCAGGGGCAGCATGCCTACCACAGCCTGATGGCCCGCGACCAGCAGCGGCGCCTGCTCGACGCCTACGGCGACCACCGGGAACTGCTGGACAGAATCCGGGAATGCTGCCGGCAATGGGCGCAGGCGCAGCGGCGGCTCCAGGAAACCGGCAGCGGCGGGCAGTCCGGGCAGGAACTCGAGCTGTTGCGCTACCAAATCCGGGAACTGGAGGCGCTGCAAACGCCGGCGGGCGAGTACGCCGAATTGGAAAAGACGCACCGCCGCCTGGCCCACGCCGACTTCCTGGAACGGCAATGCCGGCAAACGCTGGAGCTCCTGGACCACGAGGAACACGGCGCCGCCAACCTGCTGGAACGCGCCGCGGGCGCCTTGCGGGAGGCGCGCGATCTGGACGAAAGACTGGGGCCGGCGACCGGACTAATCGAAGAAGCGGCGCTGCAGACGCGGGAAGCGACCAGCGGCCTGCGCCGGCACGTCGAAGGCATGGATTCCGAAGCGGCGCGGCTACAGGAGGCGGAGGCGCGGCTCGGCGCCCTGTGCGAGGCGGCGCGCAAGCACCGCATTCGTCCGGAGGAACTGCCGGAACGCCTGGAGTCGCTGCTGCGCCGGCTGGAAGACGCGGAACGCGGCGAGGAAGACCGCGCCCGCCTGAGCGAAGAACAGCGGCGCATCGTCTCGCGCTACCGGGAGCTGGCCGGGCAACTGAGCGACAAGCGGCAACAGGCGGCGCCCCGGCTGGCCCGGGAGGTCACCGACTGGCTGCGGCAACTCGGCATGCCCAACGCCCGCTTCGAGGTCCGGGTCGCCAGCCGGGCGGCGGAACAGCCCCGCGACGCGGGATGGGACGAGGTGGAATACCAAGTCGCCGTCAACCCGGGACTGCCGCCCGGCCCCCTGAGCAAGGTTGCGTCCGGCGGCGAACTGTCGCGCATCTGCCTGGCCCTGCATAACTGCGGCGACCGCGGCCGGGCCTCGACCCTGGTATTCGACGAGGTGGATGTCGGCATCCGGGGCGGGGTGGCCGAACTCGTGGGGCGCCTGCTGCGCAAATTGGCGGAGAACCGGCAGGTCCTGTGCATCACCCACCTGCCGCAGGTCGCCTCCCAGGGGCACCGCCACCTGCACGTGCAAAAAAACGACGCCGGAGGCACCACGCGCACCTCGGTAACGGAACTGGACGCGGAAACGAGAATCGAAGAGATCGCCCGTATGCTGGGGGGATTGCGAATCACGCCGCGGACCCGGGCGCACGCGCGCGAAATGCTGGCCTCTGCCTAAGACCTCCTGCGGGAAGCCCGGGGCCGCACGTACAGCACCAGGCTGTGGCCGACCAGATCGTAGCCGTGCTGCTTGGCGATCTGTTTCTGCAACACCTCGATCCGGTCGTTCTGGAACTCGATCACCCTGCCGGTCTCCATGCAGATCATGTGGTCGTGGTGCTCGTCGTCCGCCAACTCGAAGATTGCCGGCCCGCCGGCGAAATTGTGCCGTATCGCCAGGCCGGCGGCCACGAACTGGGTCAGCGCCCGATAGACGGTGGCATAGCCCACATCCGCCCCGATCTTGACCAGCTCCCGATAGACTTCGTCGGCGCTCAGGTGTTTCCGCTCCGCCCCCTCGAGCACGCGCAGAATATGCAACCGGGAGGAAGTAGCCCGCAGGCCCGCCCGCTTGAGATGATCCTGTACCGCATCCAAGGCCATCGCCATCCTGTACGCAACGCACGGCGCCAGGGACTCGCTCCCGGCACATCCGGGTCGTCCCCAGCGATAGCGAACAATACTGTATAATCGCCGGAAATGCCATGCGCCGCCCAAGCACCGCCCCAAGCACCGCCAAGGAGCGCGAAGCGCGCGCCTTTACCCGCCATTGCCGCGAAAGAGGGTGTGGACTTTGTGGACGGGGTGGAC
>JAPPQA010000116.1 GCA_028817255.1 Gammaproteobacteria bacterium
CACTCCCCCCTTGAGGGGGAGTCGGCAAGACGAGGGCGCCAGCCCGAAGTCGCGCCGGTGGGGGGACGCAGCTAAAGCGTCTGCTACGCCGCCCGGCCAGGGGAACCGCAAGGGCCGCATCCTGTCGCCCCCGGCAGATACGGGCGGCGCGAAGGCCGCATACCCCCCACCGCGGCAGCCGGCGCCTGGCGGCTTGGCTGCTGCGACTCCCCCTCGAGGGGGGAGCGATGGGGAGAGTGGGTTGGCCGCGGCCCTGGCGGTATGCCGAATCTGCTACCATTGACGCGCGTGGAACGTGCGGATTTTCACTACCGTTTGCCTCGCCAGCTGATTGCGTCCCGGCCGCCCGAAGACCGGGATGGCGGCCGTTTGCTGCACCTGGACCCGGTGCGGGGCGAACGGCGCGATCTCCATTTCCGTTCTTTCCCCGAGCTGCTGCGCCCGGGGGACCTGCTGGTGTTGAACGACAGCCGGGTGCTGCAGGCCCGCCTGTATGCCGAGAAGGCGACCGGCGGGCGCGTGGAACTCCTCCTGGAGCGGCTGCTCGATACCCGCACGGCCCTCGCCCAGGCGCGCAACGGCAGGTCCCTGCGCCCCGGGGCGGAGTTGGGGATTGCCGCCGGCGCCGCCGTGCGGCTGGAGGGGAGGGAGAACGGGTTTTTCCGCATCCGCGCGCTAGGCGGCGACTCCCTGCCGGAATTATTGCGGCGCTACGGGCGCGTCCCCCTGCCTCCCTACCTGAAGCGCGAGGCCGAGGCGGCGGACCGCGAGCGCTACCAGACGGTGTATGCCCGCCGTCCCGGCTCGGTGGCGGCGCCCACCGCCGGTCTGCACTTTACCCGCGGCCTCCTGGAGCGGATCGCGGCGCGCGGCGTGGGCATCGCTTTTCTGACCCTGCACGTGGGCGCGGCCACCTTCCTGCCGCTGCGGGTCCGGCGGGTAGAGCGGCACCGCATGCACACGGAGTGGATGGAAGTGTCGGCGTCGCTGTGCAGGCAGGTGGCCGCCGCCCGGGCGCGCGGCGGCCGGGTCGTTGCGGTGGGCACGACCGCGGCGCGCGCCCTGGAGACGGCGGCGCGGCACGGCGCGCCCGCCCCCTTCCGGGGGGAAACGGGGCTGTTTATCTATCCCGGTTTCCGTTTCCGGGCGACGGACGCGCTGCTTACCAACTTTCACCTGCCGGAATCCTCTTTGCTGCTGTTGGTCAGCGCCTTTGCCGGCCGCGAGACGGTGCTGGCCGCCTACCGGCACGCCGTCTCGCGGCGCTACCGCTTCTACAGTTACGGCGACGCCATGTTCATTGCCGCACGGGCCGCATGGCGGGGAGGCGCCTCGCGCCCTGCCGGTGATGGCGCGGCCGCGCTTTGACTTGCTGGCCCGCGACGGGGAGGCCCGTCGCGGACGGCTGCACCTGCCGCATGGGATCGTGGAGACGCCGGCCTTCATGCCGGTAGGCACTTACGGCGGGCTGCGCGCGGTCAGTCCGGAAGAGGCGCGTCTCGCCGGCGCGCAGATCCTGCTGGGCAACGCCTTTCACCTGATGTTGCGCCCCGGGGCCGGGGTCGTTGCGGCGCACGGCGGTCTGCACCGCTTCGTCGGTTGGGACGGGCCCATGCTCACCGATTCCGGCGGCTACCAGGTGTTCAGCCTCGCCGCCCGCCGGGAAGTCCGCGACGAAGGCGTGCGTTTCCGGTCGCCGGTGGACGGCGCGCCGGTATTCCTCAGTCCGCGGCGCTCCATGGATATTCAGCAGCGGCTCGGCGCGGACATCTTTATGGCGCTGGACGAATGCGCGCCTTACCCCGCCACTGAGACAGTCGTGCGGAAAGCCGTGGATCGTTCGCTGCTCTGGGCCAGAATCTGCCGGGAGAGACACGGCGACCGCCCCGGCGCCTTGTTCGGCATCGTGCAGGGCGGCGTGTATCCCGAACTGCGCGAGCAGGCGCTGGCCGGCCTGGTGCCGCTGGATTTCGACGGCTACGCGCTGGGCGGCCTGTCCGTGGGAGAGTCGCCTGCGCTGATGCGCGAGGTATTGTCGCATATTGGCAGCCTCATGCCGGCGGATCGGCCGCGTTATCTGATGGGCGTCGGCAAGCCGGCGGATCTGGTGGCCGCCGTGCGTCGCGGCATGGATCTGTTCGACTGCGTCATCCCCACCCGCAACGGTCGCAACGGCCAGCTGTTCACCTCCGCGGGGCTCCTGCGCATCGGCAACGCCGAGCACCGGCGCAGCCTGCTGCCGCCCGACCCGGAGTGCGGCTGTCCCATCTGCCGCAATTACAGCCGCGCCTACCTGCACCATCTGGACCGTTGCCGGGATTCCCTGGGCGGGCGCCTGAACACCGTGCACAATTTGCACTACTACCACGGCCTGATGCGCGGCCTGCGCGAGGCGATCGAGCAGGGCGAGCTGGAATCGTTCGCGCGGGGTTCGCGCCTGCACGGCGATGCGGAGAACTGAGGCCGCCGCGCCTCGCCGGTCCTCGCCCTGCCGCCGCGAATCGCGGCGGAGCATCCTTCAGCGGCGCGGTCCGCCCGTTCCCTGCCAATCGTCGCTGTCCAACAGAAAGGTTGCCGGGCCGCTGTTGGTCAGTTGCAGTTCCATTTCCGCGCCGAAGATGCCCGTCTCCACCCGCAGGCCGCTCTCCCGGAACAGGGATACGACCCGCTCGAACAGCGGCGCCGCCGTCTCCCGCGAGGCAGCGGCGGCGAAATCCGGGCGCCGCCCCTTGCGCACCGAGGCATGGAGCGTGAACTGGCTGACCAGCAGGATGCCGCCGCCGATCTCCAGCACGGAACGGTCGAAGCCGGCGCCGCCCTCCGCCGCGGGGAAGACGCGCAGGCGCAGGGCCTTTGCCGCCACCAGGCGCGCCTGTTCCTCGCCGTCGCCGGCGGCGATCCCGATCAGGATGGCGAGCCCTTCGCCTATGCGCCCGCTCGCCTTGCCGGCCGCCGTTACCGACGCGCCCCGCACGCGCTGTATTACCGCCCGCATCGGCGGCCCTCCCGCCAGCGTCCGCGCTCCAAGCCGTTACGCAATCGAGGGGAAAAGATTTCCATCCCGCCGCCCTTGAGGGGGAGTCTAGGCGGCCCTTGCGGTTCTCCTGGGCGGTGGGGTGTAGCAGACGCTTTAGCTGCTCCCCCCACCGGCGCGACATCGGGCTGGCGCCCTCGTCTTGCCGACTCCCCCTCAAGGGGGGAGTGATGC
>JAPPQA010000117.1 GCA_028817255.1 Gammaproteobacteria bacterium
AGAAGATCGCCGCAAACGGCAAGGAGATCGCCGCAAACGGCGAGAAGATCGCCGCAGTGGACGCCAAGCTCGATTTGCTGATACGCGGGCTGAACATTGCGGTTGCGCCGAAGGACAATGTCGGCGCCGGGCCGGCGGGGGCGAAGCGCGGCGGCTTGCGGGTCGGGGCGGGGGGCGAAACGGCCACCGAGTAGCCCGGCCCCCGGGCCCGCTCGGCGGCCACCGCGGCTGCCCCGCCGCCGGTTGATCGGGGTATCCGCTTGGGTCACGATATGCGATTCTGCGCCGTCAGGCACGCCGGGCGGAGCTCGCCCGGCAAGGCTGGCGCCGCAGCCCGGCAGCGGGTTCGGCAAGGCAGCAAAGCAGGCCCGGCGGAGGCAGCAATAAGCGATGAGCGAAGGCCCGAATACCCCGCTACTTGACCAGGTTCGCACCGTCGCCGACCTGCGCCGTCTGCCGGAGTCGCAGCTCGACCGGTTGGCCGGGGAATTGCGCTCTTTCCTGTTGGCCTCGGTGGGCAGGAGCGGCGGGCATCTGGCCGCCGGGCTGGGAGCGGTGGAACTCACGGTCGCCCTGCATTACCTGTTCGATACGCCCCATGACCGCCTGGTCTGGGACGTGGGTCACCAGGCCTACCCGCATAAGGCGCTGACCGGCCGCCGCGACCGCCTGGATACCATACGCAGCCGGGGCGGGCTGGCGCCTTTCCCCAAACGCGACGAGAGCGAGTTCGACACCTTCGGCGTCGGCCATTCCAGCACTTCGATCAGCGCGGCCCTGGGGATGGCCATTGCCGCGCGGCGCCGGGGGCGGCGGCGGCGGGTCGTGGCCGTGATCGGCGACGGCGGCTTGACGGCGGGGCTGGCCTTCGAGGCGTTGAATCACGCCGGCTGCCTGAACGAGGATCTGCTGGTCGTTCTCAACGACAACGATATGTCCATCTCGCGCAACGTCGGCGCCTTGTCCCGGCGCTTTGCCCAGGTGCTCTCCGGCAAGCTGTACGCGACGGTGCGCGAGGGCAGCAAGAAGGTGCTGGCCCGCATGCCCAGCGTGCGGGAGCTGGCGCGCCGCACCGAGGAGCATATCAAGGGCTTGATCGTGCCCGGCACCCTGTTCGAGGAATTCGGCTTCAATTACATCGGCCCCATAGACGGCCACGACCTGGGCGCCCTGCTGGCCGCGATCCGCAACATCAAGGAGCTGCCGGGGCCGCAGTTTTTGCACGTGATTACCACCAAGGGCAAGGGCTATGCTCCGGCCGAGCAAGACCCGGTGAAGTACCACGGCGTGACGCCTTTCGATCCCGAGCGCGGCTTGTCTCCGTCCCAGCCCGGCGCGCCCACCTACAGCAAGGTCTTCGGCGACTGGCTCTGCGACCTGGCCGGGCGCGACGAGCGCCTGGTAGCCATCACTCCGGCGATGCGCGAGGGCTCCGGGATGGTGGAGTTTGCGCGGCGTTTCCCGGATCGCTACTTCGACGTGGGGATTGCCGAACAGCACAGCGTGACGCTGGCGGCGGGCATGGCCTGCGAAGGGCTGAAGCCGGTGGTGGCGATCTATTCCACTTTTCTGCAGCGCGCCTACGACCAGGCGATCCACGATGTGGCCAACCAGGGTCTGGCAGTGCTGTTCGCCATCGATCGCGCGGGTCTGGTGGGGGCCGACGGCCCCACGCACAACGGCTCTTACGACCTTAGCTATCTGCGCTGTCTGCCGGGCATGGTGGTGATGGCGCCGGCAGACGAAAACGAGTGCCGGCGGATGCTGCAAACGGGCTTTTTGCTCGAGCGCCCGGCCGCGGTCCGTTATCCGCGCGGCGCCGGCCCCGGGGTCGCCGTGGACCGGGAGGCCGCTGCCCTGGTCCTGGGCAAGGGGGAGTTGCGCCGCCGCGGCAGGGAGATCGCCATTCTGGCCTTCGGCGCCGCGGTCGCGGCCGCCGAGCGGGCGGGCGGGGAGCTGGATGCCACCGTCGCCAATATGCGCTTTGTGAAACCCCTGGACGAGGAGTTGATCCTGGAGCTGGCCGCACGGCATCGCTGGCTGATTACCGTCGAGGAGAACGTAGTGCAGGGCGGCGCCGGCAGCGCCGTGAACGAGGTGTTGACGGCCCATGGCTGTGCCGGCGCCTTTTGTCACGGCTTGCCCGACCGCCTGATCCCCCATGGCAGCCGGGACGACATGCTGCGCGACGCCGGGCTGACGGCAGAGGGTTTGCTGCGCTTTATCCGCGAGCGCCTGCGCGGGGCGGGGGGCGCGAGCGCGGCGCGGGCGCGTTGAAACCGCCGCGGGGCCCCGAGCGCCCCGAGCGCCGTATGTGCTGGAAATTTCTATGGTTGCAGCAATTATCTATATTTATGGTGTAAAATATAGCGAGCAGGGATGTTTTTGGGAACGGAAAAGAATATTGCGTCGCCTGGATCGTCGGACGCAGCCGAGGCATAGAATCTTGAGCAGAGATTCGGAGAAAGAGACAGATCGCGTTGCCGCAACGCCACCGCGTTCCGCACTTGGCGCCGGGACCGATACTACGGTGATCCCCTCCTTGTCCGATGCGGACCAGCGGCTGCTCGTTGCCGCCGGCGCGGGAGACGCGAAGGCCGTGCGCGCCGCCCTGGGGGCAGGGGCGCGGGTCAACATTGCCGACCGGCGGGGGCCTGGCGCCGCTTTGCGGCGCTCTGCGCTCCGGGGGCACAGAGACGCAGTCTGCGAATTGCTGCGCGCCGGGGCGGACCCTCGTTGCGTGGATGTGCAGGAGGTCTCTTCCATTCCCTTGCGCGCGCTGCTCGTTCGGCAGCGCGCCAAGTGCGAGCAGAGGGTCTCCGCGGTCCGTTCCGGCGAGCGGACGGTGCCTCCGGCATTCCCGGCAGCAAAGCGGGGCCCGGTCAAGAAGGCGGCGCCCAGGGCCGCTGTCGCGGCGGCCGCCGCCCCGACCAGGCCGACCGGGCAGGGCAATCCGGAGCGGATGATGAATGCGGTCCGGGAGGGGGATATATCCGTGGTGCAGGAGGAGTTGCAGGCTGGCGTGGACGTGCATGCCCGCGACGATGCCGCGCTGGTGATTGCGTCTTATCATGGCCATTGCGATATCGTGAAGCTGCTGCTCGACATGGGCGCGGACGTCCACGCCAGCGACCAGTGGGGGCCGGAGGCCGCCCTGCGCCATGCCGCCTTTTTCGGTTGGTTCGGGATCGCCGAGGAGTTGCTGCAACGCGGCGCGGATGTGGAACTCCGGCCGGAGATCCTGACCGACGCGATCGAACGCGGCAAGTTGGACATCGTAAAGCTTTTGCTGGAGTTCGGCGTGGACCCCAACCTGCCGGACGTTTCGGGCGCGGCGGGCGGCCCGTTGCGGGTCGCGGCGGATGTCGGCAACGCGCAGGTTGCCGCTTTGCTGCTCAAGCATGGCGCCGACCCCGCGCATGTCGAGCACGACAGGGTGCGTACGGAACGGGTGCGGGAGCTGTTGCAGGCGGCGCGCCGTTCGGATTGAGCGCCGCGCCCCGGTGCGGCGCGGCGCGGCGGCCGTTGTTGTCGCTCAGTCCTGCCGTTTCGGCGGCGGGGGGCGGATGCGGTCCGGCGTGTGGATCTCTTCCAGGTAGGGATCCTGGTGAATGATTACCTGGGCATGAGGGAACAGGCTGCGCAGCCGCCCCTCCGCTTTTTCGGCCACGTCGTGCGCCTCGCGCAGGCTGAGGCTGCCGTCCAATTCGATGTGGAACTGGATGAAGATATGGGGACCCGAGGCGCGGGTGCGCAGGTCGTGCATGGCCCGTATCTTGGAGTCGGCGAAGACGGCGCCGACGATCTCCTGCCGTTGCGATTCCAGCAACTCCCGGTCCATCAGCATGTCCCAGGCGACCCTGCCGATCCGCCACGCGGTATGCAGGATGTAGCCGGCGATCGCCAGCCCTGTGACCGGGTCCGCCAGCGCCCATTGCGGTCTGGAGCTGAGCGACAATGCGAGGATCACCGCGCCGCCGGTCAGCAGATCGCTTTTGTAGTGCAGGGCGTCGGCTTGCACGGCCAGCGATCCTGAGCGGCGCGCCGCGTAGTTCTGGAAGCACACCAGGGCGGCGGTGACCGCGATGGAGAACAGCATGATCGCGATCCCTGTCTTGCCGTAGGCCGGGGGGACGGGGTTCAGCAGGCGCCCCAGCGCCTCGAACAGCAGGAACACCGCCGAGCCGCAGATAAACGCGGACTGCCCCAGGGCGGCCAGGGGCTCCGCCTTGCCGTGGCCGAAGCGGTGCTCCGAGTCGGGCGGGGTCAGGGCGTGGCGTACCGCGAACAGGGTGATCAGCGAGGCGGTGCTGTCCAGCGCCGAGTCTATCAGGCTGGCAAGCAGGCTGATCGAGTCCGTCAGTCGCCAGGCGGCGAATTTTACGATCAGCAACAGCAGGGCGACGCTTACCGAGGCGTAGGTGGCCCAGCGCGCCAGCCGGTGTCCGGCGTCGGCGCTGCCGGCGTCCGTTCCAGGCTGCTTCAATATGGCCGCTCCAGCAGGGTCCGCGCCTGCGTCCAGACTGCGTCGAACATCTCTTGGCTCAGGAGGCCGGTAAAAGTGTTCTGTTGGCTGGGGTGGTAGCAGCCCAGCAGCGTCAGCGTCCGGGCGCCCGTCTTCGCGGGCCCGGCCTCCAGGCATAATTCGGCGCCGTGGCGAAAGGGCGGGCGCGGCCGCGGCGGCGGCAGGCCGCAGTCGGCCAGCGAGCGCAGGAGTTGGTGCCAGGCGAAACCTCCCAGCGCCACCGCCACCCGTATGTGGCCCAGCAGCAGGGACAGCTCCCTGGCCAGGAAGGGCGCGCAGTTGCGCCGCTCCTGCGGCGTGGGGCGGTTTTGCGGCGGGGCGCAGCGTACCGCAGCGGTGATCCACGCCTGGCGCAGGCGCAGGCCGTCGCCGCGGGCGCTGGAGTCCGGGCGGCTGGCGAAGCCCGCCTTGTGCAACGACCGGTACAGCCATATGCCGGAGCGGTCGCCGGTGAACGCGCGGCCGGTGCGGTTCGAGCCGTGGGCGCCGGGGGCGAGGCCGACGATCAGCAGCCGCGGGCGCGGGTCGCCGAAACCGGGCACCGGCAGGCTCCAGTACGGCTCCAGCGGCCGCCGCCGGCCCGCCTGCCGCCGCCATGCGACCAGCCGCGGGCAGCGCCGGCAGGCCAGCACTTCGCCCTCGAGTTGCGCCAGCGCGGCCGGCAGGCGCAGTCCCTCGCCGGTCGCGGGCGGCGTGCGTTCCTTGCCAGGCATCTTGCCTATGCAGTATATCTGCAATATTCCCTGCCGCCGCCGGGCGCGCCGCGCCAGGGCAACGGGGGTCGTGCCGCGAGACGCGGCGGGAGGTGTATTTTGCTGTCGGTTCCGGTTCTGCCGTGAGCGCTGTTTGGCAGGCGGTTGCGCCGCACCGGCGCTTCCTGGTCGTGCTGTTCTGTTGCAGCCTGCTGACGCTGCTGGCCTTCGGCATACGCCAGTGTTTCGGCTTGTTCCTGCCGGCCTTTTCCGCGGCCCACGGCGGCGGCGGGGCGCATTGGTTCGGGCTCGCCATTGCCCTGCAGAATCTGTTGTGGGGGTTGCTTTCGCCGCTGTTCGGGGGCGTGGCCGACCGCTGGGGCGCGGCCCGCGTCGCCGCCGGCGGCGGGCTGGTCTATGCCCTGGGTTTAGTGCTCATGGCCTTCGGACTGCATTCCCCGGCGGTGGTGATCGGCAGCCAGGCGCTGGTGGGGCTGGGTTTGTCCGGCTGCGGCTTTTCGGTGGCGCTGGGCGCCGTGGGGCGCGCGGCGCCGCCCCGTTGGCGCTCGCAGGCGCTGGGCCTTACTACCGCCGCCGGCTCCTTCGGCCATTTTGCGCTGACGCCGCTGGTCGGCGGCTGGCTGGCCGCCTGGGGCTGGGGCGCCGCCTTGCTGGCGTTGGCGGCCCTGGCGGCCCTGACGATCCCGGCGGCCGCCGGCTTGCGGGCGCCGGGCGGCGGCGCGGTCGCGCCGCCGCCGCTGCGCCCCGTCCTCGCGGTCGCGTTCGGCAGCCGCGATTACTGGCTTCTGAGCGCGGGCTTTTTTGTTTGCGGCTGGCAGGTGGTGTTCATCGCCACGTATTTGCCCAGCCACGTCGTCGGGCATGGATTGGCGCCGCACTGGGGGCATTGGGCGCTGTCCCTGATCGGTTTGTTCAATATTTTCGGCACCCTGGCCTGCGGCTGGCTGGGCGCTTCTTGCTCCAAGCGCATGCTCCTGACCTGGCTGTACGCCTTGCGTTCGCTGGTGATCCTGTGCTTTTTGCTGGCGCCTCCGACGCCGTTGCGCCTGCTGCTGTTCAGCGCCTGCATCGGCCTGCTCTGGCTGGGCACCGTGCCGCTGACCAGCGGCCTGGTGGCGGACCTCTGCGGCACTCCCTATCTTTCCCTGCTCTACGGCGGCGTATTCCTGGCGCATCAACTGGGTTCTTTTCTGGGCGCCTGGCTGGGGGGGCTGCTGTACGACCGGCTGGGGGACTACGGGCCGATGTGGCAGTTGAGCGCCATGCTGGGGCTGTTGGCGGCGGTGCTGCATTGGGCGATCCGGGAGCCGCCGCCGCAACCGGCGCCGGCCGTCTGAGCGGCAGGGTCGAGCAGTGTTTGCGGCAGGCTGGTGGGAGCTTTGCTGAAAGGGAGGGCGGCTCGCCTCCGTGTCATTCCGGCGCAACAGTCTGTGCAAAAACCCTGAAAATCTAGAGCCGCGCGAAAAAACTTCCCACTGGCATGGCAAACATCGGCCATTCCTGCTTTTTTCTGTCATTCCGGCCTCCCCTCTTGTCATTCCGGCGAAAGCCGGAATCCCGCGCAAAAAGAGCGCGGAACGCGCACATTGCAGAGCCGGACGGCCCGCCCCTTCCTTCAAGGGATATTTCTGCAAAGGAGCGCGAGGCGCGCGCTTTCTATGCGGGATTCCGGCT
>JAPPQA010000118.1 GCA_028817255.1 Gammaproteobacteria bacterium
TTGGGGCCACCGAGATGTCCAGCCCGCTTATGAGCAAATCGAGCTTGGCATCCACTGCGGCGATTTTTCCATCCAACGCGGCAATTTTCTCGCCGTTTTGGACCACTTTGTTGGCGGTCCAGCCCCAAAGCCCCAGCATGGCGGTCAGCAGCACGGTCCCGACGAGTTCCAGAATCCAGGTTTTTTCCAGCCGTTCCATTTTGCGCTCCTTGCACATTTCGCTCTCCTTAGCAGGTTACGGGACCCGGGGAGGGGTCGGGGGCGCGAAATGCGCCCCCCGCCGCCCGCCTGCGGGCTGGCCCATTAGTATAGCAAACCCATGCGGGCGGCCATCCGCTGCCTGGAGTCGCCCAAGCCGTTTTGCCATCCCCGCCTCTGTTCAAGCCAGGGGCAAGCCGGCGAACACGGCGCCGGGGGCGCTCACGAGCCGGCTCCGCCCGGGCGCCCGCCCCGGGCGGCAGAGGCTTCGGTCTCCCCGGGCGCCGGCATGGCCAGTGCTGGCGGCGGCGCCTCTCCGCGCACGATGCAGCCGGTCAGCAGCTCCGCCGAGACGGGCGCCAGCAGGATGCCGTTGCGGAAGTGGCCGGTATTGAGATACAGGTTATCGAAGCCCGGCGCCGGCCCGATATAAGGCGTGCGCCGCCGCCCGGCCGGGCGCAGCCCGCCCCAGTGCGCGCAACAGGGCCGGCCCTTTAGCGCCGGCAGCAGGCGCCAGGCGGCGGCCTGCAGGTCGCGCCGGGCATCCGGCGTCCCCCGCGCGTCGAAACCCGCCTCTTCCACGGTGCTGCCGGCCAGCGCCAGGCCGTCGTTGCGCAACACCAGGTAATGTTCTCCCCGCAGCAGGATGGGGGCCGGGCGCTCGCCGCGGATGCGGAAGGCGACCATCTGGCCGCGCACGGGGCGGATCAGCGCCGGCAGGCCGAGGGCGCGCAGCAAGCCTCCGCTCCAGGCGCCGGCGGCGAGCACGAAGCGGCCGGCGGTCAGGCGCGTCCCCCGCCGCGTGCGCACGGCCAGGATGCGCCGCCCCCGCCGCTCCCAGGCGACCGCCTCTTCGCCCTCCCGGCACTCCACCCCGCAGCGGGCCAACTGCCGCCGCAGGGCGCGCAACAGCTGGCGCGGCGCCAACTGGCTTACCTCGGGCAGCCACAGCGCCGGCCGCCGCGCCGGCCGCAGCCCGGGCCGGAAGCGGCGCAGCTCTTCCGGCGCCAGCGTCTCCAGCGCGATCCCGTAGCGGGCCGCCCAGCGCGCGGCGGCCTGTCGTTCGCCCGCCGCCTCTTCGCCGGCCTCCAGCAGCAGCATGCCGCTGCGCCGCCAGCGCGGATCTACGCCGGTGTCGCGCAACTCGGCCGCCAGGGACGGGTACAGCGCCAGGCTGCGGCGCGCCAGCTCCTGGATCGCCGCCGGCGGCTGCCAGGGCCGCAACGGAGACAGGATTCCCCCGCCCGCGCGGCTGGCCCCGCAGCCGAGGCGGGCGCGCTCCAGCACCAGCACCCGCAGCCCTTCCCGCGCCAGCGCGCGCGCCCCCAGCAGGCCCAGCAGGCCGCCGCCCACGATCAGGACGTCCCGGCTCAAGGATCGCCGCCGCGATTGCCGCCGCGGCGGCCCGGATCGCCGCCGTTCGTCGGCCCGTCGCCGCCGTTCGTCGGAAAACGGCGGATTCGCCTTGCAATACCGGCTAAACTCCAAGACATGAACGCCGCAAAGCGCATCTTCCCGGTCGCCGGGCCCAACGCTGGGCACAGCGCCGGGCCCAACGCCGGGCCCGGCACGCCCGGCAGGCAATCCGGCGTCACGCTGGTCGAGGCCATGGTGGCCATCCTCGTGCTCTCCCTGTTGCTGGGGCTCGGCGTCCCCGGTTTCGTCACCATGTTCAAGAATAATCGCATGGTCAGCATGGCAAATGAACTGGTTGCCGATATCAACCTGGCGCGCAGCGAGGCGATCAAGCGCAACGGGCAGGTGGGGCTGTGCGCCAGCAGCACCGGCGCCGCCTGCCTCACCGGCGCGTCCAGCAAGCAGTGGGAGGGCGGCTGGACGGTGTTCTACGACGGCGACAAGAGCGGGGATCTGGGCACCCAGGACTGCTCTTCCGCCGTTCTGGACTGCAGACTCGCCGGCAACAAGGGCCTGGACACGGGCATGACCCTGCGCTCCAGCTTCGCGGACGCCCTGATCTACAAATCCTCCGGCAGCGCCGACCAGCCGTCGGGCACATTCGGCCTGTGCGACGACCGCGGCGCCGCCAGCGGCCGCACCGTCCTGGTGTCGCGCAGCGGCCGTCCCCGGGTTACCTCCCCCTCCGCCAACTGCACGCCCTGATCGCGCCCCATGACATCGCGCCCATGAAAACCATGAAAACCATGCCATCCATGCCGCCGCCCATGCCGCCGCCCGCGCTCGGGGCGCGTCCCCCGGCGCGTCACCGCGGCTTCTCGCTGGTGGAGGTGCTGGTGGCCATCACCATCTTCGCCATCGGCTTTCTGGCGCTGGCGGCCATGCAGGTCAGCGGTCTGCGCGCCACCCAGATCAGCAACTACCGTTCCCTGGCCATGTTCCACGCGCAGACCATCGCCGACCAGATGCGCGCCAACCGCGTCGCGTTGCGGCTTGCCAACAATCCCTACTATGCCGCCCCGCCGCCGGTGGGCGGCACCCCCAGCGCTGATGAGCAAGCGTTGCTGGCGGCCCAGACCGCTGTAGCTAACGCCCAGCAGACCGTCTCCGACAGGGAGGCGGAGGCCGCGGAGCGGGCAGCGGCGCAGACGATATGCGACGATGCGAACGCGGCGTACAACACAGTAAACGCAGATCCGAACGCCGATTGGCTTACGCAAGTTTACCCGGCGCGGCAGGCCGCCCTCCAGGCGTGCGCCGCTCCTGAACTTAGCGGTCCTGCCCCGGATGTCGCTGGCGCGCAGGCCACGCTCACTACCGCCAACGCCGCTCTCCAGAACGCCAGGCAGACCGCCATTAGCAACGGGCTCGACCCCAACGCGGTGGACTCGCTGATCGGCGCCCTCCAGCAGGCGTCGGCGACCGTGAGCACGTGCACCTCCGCGGTGTGCACGGCCGAGGAACTCGCCCGCTTCGAGATTCGGCGCTGGCGCGAGGCGATTGGGGGATCCCTGCCGCAGGGCCAGGGCATCGTCTGCATAGACAGCACGCCCGACGACGGCGACCCCAGCAACTGGCTGTGCGACGACATCGGCGACGTGGTCGCCATCAAGATCGGTTGGCTGGAGCAGGCCGCGGCCGGCGCATTGCAGGGCAGCACCCTCCTCAATACCGAGCGGCAGCGGATCGTCGTCCGCCTGGCGAAACTGTGAGGCCGCCCGTGCGGAACCCGGCGCAGAATTCGGTACGGACCATGAAACGGACCATGAAACCCTTTGCCGCAATCGCAGGCATCGCAGCCATCGCGGCGCGCTGCCCGGCGGGACGGGCGAGCGGGCAGCGGCAGGCCGGCCTGAGCCTGATCGAGGTGATGGTGACCATCGCCATCAGCCTGGTCCTGATGGCGGGGCTGATCGAGCTGTTCGTCGCCAACAAGCAGGGCTATCGCATCCAGGAGGGCATCTCCCGGCTGAACGAGGATTCCCGCTACGCCATGACGCAGCTCCAGCACCACATGCGCATGGCGAGTCACTGGGGCGGCGGCGGGAGCGCCGATTTCCAGGGGACGCCGCCCACCATTGCCGGCGATTGCGCGTTCCCCGCGCCGCCGGGGCCGGCGGGCTACGTGCGGGGATTGCTCGCCTTCGAGAGGGCGCAGTTGGGGACCAGCCCCGGTTGCGCGGCCGCGGCGAACGAGACGGCCGTTGACAGCCATGTGCTGGTCGCGCGCTTCGCCAACGCCGCGCAGGTGCCCGACGCCTCCCTGCAAAGCAACCGCGTCTATGTGCGCAGCCGCATCGAACACGCCGCCCGCATCTTCCATAATGTCGGGGGTTTCAACCTGAGCACCGCCTTCCCCTCCAGCGCCGGGCTGGGCGCCGCCGCCGCCGCCAACCATACTTACGAGCAGGTGATCTATTACCTGCGGCGGTGCACGGATCCCGGCGCCGACGGCGACTGCAACACCGCCGACGACGGGGACGACGACCCCATCCTGCGCCGCCTGCGGCTGGTGAACGCCGGCATGGTCGCCGAGGATGTCGCCCAGGGCGTGGAGCACTTCCGCCTGCTGTTTATGCTGGACCCCACCGGCGCCGGCGATCGCATCGAGTACCTGGCCCCCGCCCTGGTGGCCTCCGCCACGGCCTACGGCGACGACCCCTGGCAGGCGGTGCGCGGCGCCTATGTGCAGCTGCTGATCCGCGTGCCGGAGGTGGATATCGGCGCGGACGACACCACGGAATACGCATTTCTCAGCGGTCCGTCTTATCTGCCCTGCGGGCGGGACGCCAGCAACAATCAGGTGGACTGCACCCTGCGCAACTACCGCCGGCGCTTGCTCACCGCGCTGGTGCATTTGCGCAACCATGCGCTGGGCGGCGCGGCGGCGACGCCGTGACGGAGGCGGAGGCGGGAACCCATGAGAATCCATAACGCGAGCCATAGAGAGCGAGGAGGCAGCACGATGAGCAAGCGAGCCATAGCGAGCGAGACAGCAAGCAAGCGCGGGCCGGCGCAAGCCGTTACGCAACCGAGGGGAAAAGATTCCCACCCCGCCGCTCAACCTGCCCCGCTATTCCTGCCCCTGTTCAAGCCAGGGGCAAGCCTGCGGCCTCATTCTTTCCATCACTCCCCCCTTGAGGGGGAGTCGCAGCAGCCAAGCCGCCGGGCGGCGCCGGCTGCCGCGGTGGGGGGAAGGCGGCCCTTGCGGTTCTCTTGGGCGGTGGGGTGTAGCAGGCGCTTTAGCGGCTCCCCCCACCGGCGCGACCTCGGGCTGGCGCCCTCGTCTTGCCGACTCCCCCTCAAGGGGGGAGTGATGCGTAA
>JAPPQA010000119.1 GCA_028817255.1 Gammaproteobacteria bacterium
CATTATTCACTGGATTCCGGCTTTCGCCGGAATGACGAGGTGGGGCACAGGAATGGCGGAGGGGCGCGGGAATGGCGGGATGGGGGACCGCCACTGCCCCCTGTCCACGCCGTCCACAAAGTCCACACCCTCGAAAGCCGGAATGACGAGGTGGGACACAGGAATGGCAGGGTGGGGGCGCGGGAATGGGCGGCCATATCCGCCCGCCGGTTTCCGCGCCAGTGCGTGGCCGAGAAGGGTATGGGTTAAGGGGTCGCCAGCAACGTCCGGATCTCGGAAAACTTCCTGGGCCATGGTTTGTTTTTCTGCAATACCGCCGGCAGGGTGGTGATCGCATGTTGCGCGCCGGCGCGGTTGGCATAGACGCCGTAGAAGCCGTTGTAACGGAGTTGCCCCTTGACCTGTACCTGCGCATAGGCGACTTCGCCGCTCCACTGATAGCGGTTCAGGAAGTTCAGTACGCTGATCTCGTCGGTCACGCTGACGACCTGCAAGGTGTAGTAGTTGTCGGGCTGTTGCCGTACCCAGTCCTCGCGCTGGATCACGTCGGAGGGCGTACTGGCCGCCGTGGCGGGCAGCTGCGGCGCCGGCGCAGCCGGCACCGCCGGTACAGGTGCCGGTGCCAGTGCCGGTACAGGTGCCGGTGCCGGCCTGGGAAGGGGCGGGCTGGTCGTCGCTTGCGGTTGCCGCGGCGCCGGCGGAGGCGGCACCGGCGCGGCTATCGGCGGGGTGGCTGTTGCGACCGGGGGCGGCGGCGGAGGCGGCGGCGGAGGTGGCGGCGGCGCCTGGGAGGTGGGGGCCGGGAGCGGCGTGACGGGCGCGGGTTCCGCCGCAGCCACGCCGCCGCCTTCTATCTTTTGCAGTCGCTCCCGCGCCTGATCCAGGTTCTGCGCCGCCGCCAGGCGGTACCAGCGCTTTGCTTCTCCCAGATCCTTGTTCGTGCCGTAGCCGTTTTCGTAGAACACGCCCAGGTTGTACTGTGCCTGGGCGACGCCGCGGTTGGCGGCCTGCTGGAACAATCTGTGGGCGGTGATGTAATCCCTGGTGGTCCCGTAGCCGAAGGCATACATGACTGCCAAGCTGTATTGCGCGTGGTCGTGTCCTTGTCCCGCCGCCCGCTGGAACAGTTCCCTGGCGCGGGTGAAATCCTGGATCAGGCCCAGCCCCCGGTAGTACATCAATCCCAGGTTGAACTGAGCGTCGGGGACATTGCCTGCCGCCGCTTTTTCCCACCACTCGGCCGCTTTCTGGTAGCTTTGTTCTACGCCCCGGCCCTGGTAATAGCGCAGGCCGATGTCGTATTGCGCGTTCGGGAGGCCCTGCTCCGCCGCCTTGCTCAGCCATGTGCTTGCCTGGGCCACGTCCTTGGGAACGCCCTGGCCGTTGTCGTACATCAGCGCCAGCAGCATCTGCGCCTCGCCGTTCCCTTTTTCGGCTAGCGGCCGCAGGATGGACAGGGCCGTTGGGTAGTCCGCGGCCAGGTAGGCGTTTTTGGCCTCCGCGATGTCGGCGGCCTGGGCGGGCGGCGCCGCGCCCGGGAGCAGCAGGGCGGCGAGGACAAGCCCCGGCAACGCCGCCGCTTGCCTGGGCCAAGCCCTTGGTTCAGATCTTTTTCGTTGCGGCAAGTTCTTTTCCGGTTGTATAGATCCGTTCTGCATCGAACACCTCGGTATTGCTGTGAAACAAGTAGCCTATGCAATGGCGGTGTAAAGCCAGCTTCAGCGAGCCAAAGCCAATGGACCCCCATATCATTTTACCATGCCGCGGCTCTCCCTGGTCCCGCAACTGCGTGCCGGCAATTCCCAGCGGCGGACTGGCGTTCGCATCTGCCATGACTTCGATATTCGAGTTTTTGCTCCAGTGTTCTTCCTCCAGCAGCTCCACGCCGCCGGCGCCGGCCGCCAGGACGAGTTGCGCGTCGGCGATGGCCTTCATTCGATCCTTGGAGGTGGGAGCCACTATCGGCTCGACTTCGACGCCGAAGCGTTCGCTAATGCGCTGGCAGGTCTGTTCGGCGTGTTCTTTGTGCCGGGACGTCAACGCTACCTGGGCGCCTTCTTTCGCCAACATGGCCGCGGCACGTTGCCCTACCGGTCCCGTTCCGGCCAGGACCACCGCCCGCTTTCCTTTTGCCGGGGCGCTTTCCAGCATGCGGATGACGGCCGCCGCCGCCGTGGTATTGCTGCCGTTGCTGTCCAGCATGACGGAGACCCGGAAGTCCGCGAAGAAATAATCCCGTACCGCATTGAACAACTGCTCCCCCTCGGCCATGACGCTGCCGCCAACGAATATGGCGGTGTTGCGTTTTGCCTTGGGACCGCGCGTGAATATCGCGCCGTCCACCATTCCGCCTACGTTTTCCAGGTTGGCTCCGCCGCAACGGATCACGGCGTCGGCGCCGCCGTCATAGGCCACGATGGTGTCGAAGGTGGAAGGATGCGCGTCGGTGTCGAGTTGCAGCAGAAGCTTTTTCATTGTTGCGGCCATTGTGCCGTGTAGATTCCCCGCTTGCCTGCCGGCGGCGCTAAGCATGCCGCCTGGCTTGACCCTCCGTTACTTTGCGTCGTGAAAACCGCCCCCAACCGCCCCTCTTTGCTCTGCGCTCGAGGCGTGTCGGCTCGCGTTAAACCGCAATTATGCCATAGGATTCGATAATGTGCGATAGATGTACGGAGCGGGCAAGCCGTTACGCAATCGAGGACAAGAAAAGCGGATCATATGCATCACTCCCC
>JAPPQA010000120.1 GCA_028817255.1 Gammaproteobacteria bacterium
GGGGGGGAAGCGGCGGTTGCGATTTCCGTGTCCGCTGGGGGGAAGGAGGCGCCGCTATGCCCCCCACCGGCGCGACTTCGGGCTCCGCCCTCGTCTTGCCGACTCCCCCTCCAGGGGGGAGTGATGCGCGGGAATAGCGGGGTGGGAATCTTTTCCCCTCGATTGCGTAACGGCTTGGGCGGGCGCAAGCATCGCGCCACCGCGCCGCAGCGCGCCGCCGGCGAGCGGCGGCCCCTACTGCCCCGCCCGTGCCGGCGCCTTGCCGCGGGAGCGGGGCCGCGCCCGTTGCGCCCGTTGCATCTTCCGCCCGATCAGCACCAGCCGCACGGCCCGCTCGGCAGCATTGGCGAGATGGGCGCGGGAGTGGCGCAAAGCCTCTTCCAGAGGCATGTCCCGCGCCGCCGCGGACCCCAACCCGGCGATCCCGTGTCCGAACATCAGGCGGGCATCGTCGGCCAGCGCGCCCCCGATTGCGATCACCGGCACCCGGTAGCGGCGGGCCAGGCGCGCCACGCCCGCCGGCGCCTTGCCGAAGGCTGTCTGGGAATCAATCTTGCCCTCGCCGGTGAACACCAAGTCGGCGCCGCGCAACGCCTCCGCCAAACCCACGGCAGCCATGACGATATCCACTCCGCGCCGCAACCGCGCCCGGGTAAAGGCCAACAGCCCCGCCCCCAGACCGCCGGCGGCGCCGGCGCCAGGGCGGCGCCCCACGTCACGGCCCAGATCGCGCCGCAATAACCGGGCATAGTGGCCCAGATTGCGATCCAGGACGCGCACGTCCCGCGCCGCGGCCCCCTTCTGCGGCCCGAAAACGACGGCGGCGCCGCGGCGGCCGCATAGCGCATTGTCCACGTCGCAGGCCACCTCGATGCGGGTGCGCCGCAGGCGCCGGTCCAGAGCGGAGGCATCAATCCGGGCCACCCGGTGCAACATGCCGCCGCTGGCGGGCCGGCGCAACTCGCGGCCGCGGCGGTCGAGCAGACGCGCACCCAGGGCCTGCGCCATGCCGGCGCCGCCGTCGCAGGTGGCCGAGCCGCCGATACCGATCACCAAGGCGCCGGCGCCCCGGTCCAGGGCGGCGCGGATCAGTTCCCCCGTACCGTAGGAAGTGGCGCGCAGGGGATCGCGTTCTCTTTCCGGCACCAGCGGCAGACCCGAGGCCTGCGCCATTTCGATCGCCGCCACGCCGTTCTCCAGCAGCGCGTACTGCGCCGTCACGGGTTTTCCCGCCGGCCCCAACACCCGCTTGCGGCAGGCGCGGCCGCCCACCGCCGCCAGCAGGGCCCGCATGGTGCCCTCGCCGCCATCGGCCATCGGCAACTTGCGACAACGAGCGCCGGGCAAGGCGCGGAGCACGCCGCGCTCAATGGCGGCAGCCACCTGCAAGGCGTCCAGGTTGCCCTTGAAAGAATCCGGCGCGATCACGATCCGCACTTCAGTCGCCTCCCTCCGCCGCCAGCAGGGCGCGCACGCGGTCGCGCCCGGGAGGCGCGACCACGCCCCGCTCGGTGACGATGCCGCCGACCAGGGCCGCCGGGGTCAAATCGAACACGGGATTGGCCGCCTCAATGCCGGGAGGGAGCCGTTGCCAGCCGCATCCGGCAAGCAACTCCTCCGGCGCCCGCCGCTCGATGGGAATTCCCGCTCCCGTCGCCATGGCCGCATCTATGGTCGCCGCGGAGGCCGCCACCAGAAAGCCCAAGCCATGATGACGCGCGGCGACCGCGTGCGCGTAGGTGCCGATCTTGTTGACCACATCGCCGTTGGCGGCGATGCGGTCGGCGCCCACCACCACCCAATCAATCTCGCCGCGGGCCATGAATCCAGGCGCCGCCGCATCGGCGATCAACGTTACCGGGATGCCGTCGCGCTGCAATTCCCATGCGGTCAACCGCGCGCCCTGCAGCCAGGGGCGCGACTCGCAAACATAGACGGCGCGCAGGGCGCCGCGGGCGTGAAGACTGCGGACGACCCCCAGCGCCGTGCCGTAACCGCCTGTCGCCAGGGCGCCGGCGTTGCAGTGCGTCAGTACGCGGGCGGGCCCGCCGATAAAGTCGGCGCCCAGGGCGCCGATGCGCCGGTTGGCCGCCATGTCCTCGCGGTGCAAGGCCCGCGCCTCGGCCAGCAGCGCCGGCGTCGGTTCTCCCGGAATAGCGGCGAAGCGGTCCCGCATCCGGCGCACGGCCCAGCGCAGGTGGACAGCGGTGGGCCGCGCCCGCTCCAGCCGCTGCAATTCGGGCCGCGCCGCCTGCCGCCAGTCCGTCCCCGCGCAGCGCCAGGCGGCGCGGGCGGCCAGCACCACGGCGTAAGCGGCGGCGATGCCGATCGCCGGCGCGCCGCGCACGACCATGTCCCGAATAGCCTCGGCAACCTCCGTCGCTCGCGACAACGACAGGTAACGCTCGGCCCCGGGCAAGCGCCGCTGGTCCAACAGCCGCACCGCATCCTCCTCCCAGGCCACCGCCTGTACGGAGTCTTGCCGCGCCGCCGCGTCGCCGTTGGCGCCGCCGCCGTCCATCGTCGCCTGCCATGCCATCGCGCCGGGATAATGCCATAATCGCCGGGGATGTCACGCAGCGCCGGGAAAACCCTGGAGAAAATACAGGCCGACACCGAGATCCGCGGGCGCTGGATCGCCCCGGTCGAACCGCCGGGCGCGCTGCGCGAAGACCACGCCCTGATATTGCGCCAGGGGCGCATCCTGGACCTGCTCCCGGCGGCCGAGGCCGGACGCCGCTACCGAGCGCAGCGGCGATTGCACCTGGACCGGCACCTGCTGCTGCCCGGCCTGGTCAACAGCCATTGCCACGTCGCCATGACCCTGTTGCGCGGCATCGCCGACGACCTGCCCCTGATGCCCTGGCTGCAGGAACACATCTGGCCCGCGGAGCGCCGCTGGGTCGGCCCCGACTTCGTGCGCGACGGCAGCCGGCTGGCCCTGGCCGAGATGATCCGCGGCGGCACCACCTGTTGCAACGACATGTACTTTTTCCCGGAGATCGCCGCCGGGGAAGCCGAGCGCGCCGGGATGCGGATGGTCGCCGGCCTGCCGGTGCTCGCCGTGCCGACTCCCTGGGCCGGCGGCGAGGAAGAATGTCTCGCCAAAGCGGCAACGCTGCGCCGCCTGCTAAGCGGCCGGCCGTTGGTGGCCGCCGCCCTGGCGCCGCACGCGCCCTACACCGTATCGGACGACGGCTTGCGCCGGGTGCGGGAGCTGGCGGCGGAATGGGGGCTGCGCGTACACATGCACGTACACGAGACCGCGGACGAGGTCGCGGATTCGGTGCGGCAACACGGCTGCCGGCCCCTGGAGCGGCTGCGCAAATTCGGCCTGCTGGGCCCGGAACTGCTGGCCGTGCACCTCACGCAACTGCAGGAAGAGGAGATCGGACAACTGGCGCAGTACGGCGCGCACGCCGTCCACTGCCCGGAATCCAACCTCAAGCTGGCCAGCGGCGCCTGCCCGGCGGCGCGGCTGTTGCGGGCCGGCGTGAACGTCGCCCTGGGCACCGACGGCGCCGCCAGCAACAACGACCTGGACCTGATCGGCGAGATGCGCAGCGCCGCCCTGCTGGGCAAGTTCGCGGCCGCCGACAGCAGCGCCCTGCGCGCCCGCGAGGTCCTGCGCATGGCAACCCTGGGCGGGGCGCAGGCGCTGGGGCTGGCAGGGCGGATCGGCTCCCTGGTCCCGGGCAAAGAGGCGGACATCGTCGCCGTGGACCTGGATTGCCCCGAGACGCAGCCGGTGTACGACCCGGTCGCGCAGTTGGTCTATGCCGCCTGCCGCGCGCAGGTCAGCGACGTCTGGGTGGCGGGACGGCAACTGCTTGCCGGCCGCGAACTGACCACGCTGGACGCGGCGGCGGCGGTAGCCGCGGCCCGCGACTGGCGGCGCCGGATCGGCCGCGGCGACTGACCCCGAAGCCGCCAGATTCCCGCCTCCCCCCGGGGTCGAAACGATCATCGCACCCGTGTACAGGTTCGGACACATCTGAGCGGCATCCATACAACCTGCCCCGCTCCATACATGCGAGCAGCGCCACGGGGTTACGCGCGGATACGGCAGTATTTGCCGCCCCCGCATTCCGTTCTTTCCATCGCTCCCCCTCGTTCTTTCCATCACTCCCCCCGTTTTTTTTCGTCATTCCCCCTGCTTTTTCCGTCATTCCAGCGCAACTCCCACCCCGGAAAAACCCCACCCCTCGTCATTCCGGCCTCCTCCATGTCATTCCTGCTTCCTCCATGTCATTCCGGCGAAAGCCGGAATCCCGCATAGAAAGCGCGCGCCTC
>JAPPQA010000121.1:0-5683 GCA_028817255.1 Gammaproteobacteria bacterium
TTCAGCGGGAATAACCGCGGCGCATCGGCCGCAGGGCGGTCTTGGCGATCTTTTTCAGGTGCCGCTTCACCGCCGCGGCAGCCTTGCGCTTGCGCGCCTGCGTTGGCTTTTCGTAGTACTCCCGGCGATGAATTTCAGAGAGGATGCCGATCTTCTCGCAGGAGCGCTTGAAGCGCCGCAAGGCGACATCGAATGGTTCGTGTTCTCTTACCTTGATCGAAGGCATAATGCTTCCCGATAATGTTTAAGCCGCGCTCTGCCCGCAACAGCGGCAGGCGATAGCGCGGAGAAGCGGAGATTCTAGTGGTTGCGCCGCAAAAATGCAAAAACGGACCAGCCGAGGCCATCGCGGTCCTCGGCATCGAGACCTCCTGCGACGAAACGGGGCTGGCAATTTACGACTCGGAACGCGGGCTGTTGGCTCACGCAATGCACAGCCAGGCCGAACTGCACGCAATTTACGGCGGCGTAGTTCCGGAGCTCGCTTCCCGGGACCATATCCTCCGGATCTTGCCTCTGTTGAGGCAGTTGCTGGAAAAGACCGGGACCGAACCGAAACAGCTGGGCGGCATCGCATATACCGCCGGCCCCGGACTGGCAGGGGCACTGCTGACAGGCGCCACGGTGGGACGCTCGCTGGCCTATGCGCTGGGGATACCCGCCCTGGGCATACATCACATGGAGGGACACTTGCTGGCGTCCATGCTGGAGGCCCCGGCGCCGGCATTCCCCTTCCTGGCGCTCCTGGTCTCCGGAGGGCATACGCAACTGGTGCAGGTGGCAGGTCCCGGCAACTATCTCCTGCTGGGGGAAACCCTGGACGATGCCGCCGGCGAGGTCCTGGACAAGACGGCGCGGCTTCTGGGGCTGGGATACCCTGGCGGCGCCGCACTCGCCCGACTGGCCGAACGCGGCCGCCCCGACCGCTATGCGTTCCCGCGCCCCATGACCGGACGCCCCGGCCTGGACTTCAGCTTCAGCGGCCTGAAGACCTGCGTGCGGCGTCATGCGGAGAAAGCCGGCGACACCCCCCAGGAACGGGCGGACCTGGCCCGAGGAGTCCTGGAAGCGGTGATAGATACCCTGGTCGTAAAATGTCGCCGGGCCTTGCGGCAAACCGGACTGCGGCGGCTGGTGGCGGGCGGCGGCGTGTGCGCCAACCGGGAACTCCGCGCCCGCCTGCAAGACCTGGCGGGCGAATGCCAGACCGAGGCATATTTCCCGCGCCCGGAATTTTGCACCGACAACGGGGCGATGATCGCGTATGCGGGCTGTCTGCGGCTGCTGACCGGCCAGCGGGAAGAATTGGAATTCGAGGTGCGGCCGCGCTGGCCGCTGGAGACGTTGCGCAAAGTCGGCGCCGCCCCGGCACCGGACTGAACCGCCCGCTTCAGGTCTTCTTCAGCCGGATGCGCTCCTCCCTGCCCGCCAGCAAGCGGCGGATGTTCTCCCGGTGCCTCCAAAACAGCAGCAAACACATCGGCAAGTTGTAGCCGAAGAAAGGCCGTGCCGCGGCCAGTGCGGCGCTGGCGAAGAGCACGGCGGCGGCAGCGGCCACGGCGGCCAGCGAAGCATAGCGGGACAGCCCGGCGGCGACCAGCCAGACGCCGAAATAAACCAGCCCCAGCGGCCAGTGCATTCCGACGAGCGCCCCCCCCAGGGTCGCCACTCCCTTACCGCCCCGCAAACCGAAAAAGAGGGGGTAAAGGTGCCCCAGAAAGGCGGCCAGGGCGCACAGCCCGATCACGGACTCCGGTTGCTGCGCGAGGCGCGCCGCCAGCGTCGGCAGCATCCCCTTAAGCACATCCCCTGCCAGCGTCAGCAGGGCCGCCCTCTTGCCGTGGAGACGCAACATGTTGGAAGCGCCCGGATTACGGGAACCCTCTTCCCTGGGGTCGGGCAGGTGCAGTATCCTGCTCACCAGAATGGCGGAGGTAAGCGATCCGCACAAATAAGCGGCCAGAACGAAAGAAATGCCGGCAATCATGAACGTATTGCAAACGGGAGCGGCGCATGGGTCAAGCCCGCCGCCCAGGAAATGAGCCCGGACGCCCCAGTCGGCACGCAGCCGGGAGGCGCCCCCGGGAAGGACTGGATCTACCTGCGCGGAATGCGGGCGGATGCCGTCATCGGCATCTTTCCGTGGGAGCGCCGGGTCAAGCAGACCGTAATCCTGGACATCGATCTGAATGTGGATGTCGGCGCCGGGGCGCAAACCGACGACATCCGCGACACCCTGGATTACAAGGCCGTTGCCAAGAAGGTGCTCTCCTTTGTGGCCGAAAGCCAGTTTCGCCTGGTGGAGACGCTCGCCGAGGGCGTAGCGGAGTTGATCCTGAGCGAGTTCGATGTGCCCCGGCTGCGCCTGCGGGTTAACAAGCGGTGGGCCTTGCGCGGGGTGAAAGACGTGGGTGTGGCGATCGAGCGGTGCCGGAAACAGCGGGCGCCATGACCAGGGCATACGTAGGCATCGGCAGCAACGCCAACCGGGAGGCCGCGATCCGCGGCGGCGTCTCCGAACTGAAAAAACGCTTCGGACCGCTCATTCTGTCCCCCATCTACGAAAGCTCCACTTGGGGATTCCTGGGCGCCCCCTTCTACAACCTGGTAGCCGGCCTGAACACCCGGTTGCCGCCGCCGAAACTGGCGCGGGAACTGCGGGATATCGAGAAGATGCACGGCCGCCGGCGCGATGCGACAAAGTTCCTGTCCCGCACCCTGGACCTGGATTTATTGCTGTACGGGCAACTCGCATACAAAGGGCACGGCCTGGAACTGCCCCGGCCCGACATCCTGCGCCATTCCTTCGTTTTGCGGCCGCTGGCGGAGATTGCCGGCGACAGACATCATCCTCTGGACGGCCATACCTTCCGGGAGTTATGGCGCCGCTTTGACCAGCGGCGGCATTCCCTGCAACCGGTGGCGCTGGCGTTGGAATAGCGCCGCGGCCAAAAGCGTATTGCATCAATTCGGAACCATGCGGCACTCCTGGCAACAGAAAGAACGGCCATGACCTCTACGGCGTATGGATGCCCGTTTATGCCCCGTTTATACTGGGCAGCGGCTTGCCGGGAAAAAAGCGACTCGGGCGCACCCCGCGGAGGAGGAAACAGCAATGCACACACGATGGGCAACGGCGACACTGCTGCTGGCCGCGCTGATTCTGGCCGGATGCCAGCGATCCGAAAACAAGGAGCGCGGCGAGCAAATGTTTACCGCGATACGCGGCTACGGCAACGATCTGCGCTGGGGAGAATTTCGGCAGGCGGCAAGCCGCCTGTTGGCCCGCGAACCCGAGGCGAGAGACGCGCAACCGAAACCCCTGCCTGACGGCCTCCGAAAGATTCGCGTCTCGCAATACCGGATCAAGGAGATCGTGATCGACCCCGAAGGAAACGCGGCCACCGCCACGGCCGAGATCGACTACTACCATGCGGACAAACTAAGATTGCGCACGATTACCGACACCCAGAGCTGGTGGTACGAGGAAGAAGAGAAACAGTGGTACCTGGACGGCTCTCTGCCCGAATTCTGAAGCGGGCGCAGGGAAATCCCGCTCAGGTACGCAGCCTGCGTCCTCCATCCAGATAAAGCACTTCCCCGGTGGTGTAGCGGGCCTCCTCGATCAGGTAGCGTACGGCGGCCGCGACATCCCGCGGCTCTCCCGTGCGCCGCAACGGAATACCGGCCAGAATCTCCTGTTGCCTTTGCCGGTCCGCGTCCCCTTCCGGCCACAGGATGGCTCCCGGCGCCACCGCATTGACCCGTACCTCCGGAGCGAGTTCCGCCGCCAGGCAGCGGGTCAGCATGGCCATGCCGGCCTTGGTAACGCAGTACAGCGCATGCCCGGGCAGCGGCTTGTAGGCATAGAGATCCAGCAGGTTGACGATGCACCCCCGCGCCAGCCGCAGGGCAGATGCCGTCTGGCAGGCCAGCGCCAGCGGCGCCTGCAGGTGCACCGCTACGAATGCATCCCAGTCCCGCGCGCCGATCTCCGCCAGCGGCGTACATTGATAGAGGGAGGCATTGTTCACTAAAACATCCAGCCGCCCCCGGAACGCAAGCGCCCGCGACGCCAGCCGCTGCACCTCCTCCGGCCGGCTCAGATCTGCCCCGACGGCGAGAGCCGAACCCGGACGCTCCTCGTTCAACCGGGCGACCACCGCCCCCGCCTCCCGGCGGGAACGACGGTAGTGAACGACCGTATCGAAACCGGAGCGGTGCAACTCTTCCGCCACGGCCTTGCCGATGCGGCGCGCACCGCCAGTGACCAATGCCACGCCGGCGCTCATGCCCCGGCGCTCATGCCAATAGCAACAACGTTCCCATGACGACTTGCTATGCTAAGGCATCGCCGATCCAGGATAAACGGCCATGGACTACACGAACTCTACGCGGCCTGGCGGCGCGGAACTGCCGGCTCCGCGTCCGGCCAGCCGCCAGCGGAGCCGGCTGCTGCTGGGGCGGCTGCGCGAGGAAATCGCCTGCCGGGGCAGCATCGGTTTCGCCCGCTTCATGGAGCGGGCCCTGTACGCGCCCGGCCTGGGTTATTACGACTCCGACCAAGAACCATTCGGCCCCCGGGGAGACTTTATCACCGCCCCGGAGCTAGGCCCGCTGTTTGCCCGCTGCCTCGCCCGCCAATGCGCCGAGGTGCTGGCACAGTTGCCGGCGGGCGCGATCCTGGAACTGGGCGCCGGCAGCGGCGCCTTGGCCTGCGACTTGTTGTCCGAGTTGCGGCAACTCGGCTGCCTGCCGTCCAGATACCTGATCCGCGAGCGCAGCGCGAGCCTGCGCCGGCGCCAGGCGCAGCGGGCGCGAAGGCGCCTGCCGCCGGCCTGCCGGTCCCGGATCGAATGGCTGCAAGCGCCGCCGGCAGAGCCATTTCAGGGGCTGATCCTGGCCAACGAGGTATTGGACGCATTGCCTGTGCACCGGGTGCGGCTACGGCGCGACGGCTGGAGAGAATTGCGGGTAGTCTGGCGCGACGGCAAGCTGGCCTGGCAGGAAGCCGTGCCCAATCCCTCGTTGCGGCGGCACATCGAGCGAATATGCGGGAGGCGGAACCTTGCCGCGGGCTATGTCACCGAATTGAATTGCGGCCTCCACCGCTGGCTCCGCACCGCCGTCCGTCCCCTGCAAAGCGGTATCTTGCTGTGCATGGATTACGGCTACCCGCGCGCCGAATACCTGCACCCGCAACGTTCCATGGGCACGCTGCTCTGCCACTATCGGCACCGCTTCCATGACGATCCCTTGCTATGGCCGGGATTGCAGGACATCACCGCCTCCGTGGACTTCACCCTGCTGGCCGAGGCCGGAAAGGCATGCGGTCTGGACCTCTATGGTTATGCCGACCAAGCTTGGTTCCTGCTCGGTTGCGGCCTGGACGCCCGACCGGGCCCGGAGCCGCCCGCTGCGGAATGGACCCGGCAGGCGCGCCAACTCCTGCTGCCTGGGGAAATGGGGACTCGTTTTCAAGTGGCCGCCCTGGGCAGGGGCGTCGCCGGCCCTTTGACTGGCTTTCGCTACCAAAACCGCCGCGAATGTCTGGCGAAACGCGCGCCGGAACCGCGGCGAAACCGGGAATAGCGGCGCCTGCAAGGGCGCCTGCCCGTCCGTGGCGCCAAGTCCGTTGCGAGCGAGGCTCCCTTCATGTTCCGCGGCTTGGCAGGCGGGGAAT
>JAPPQA010000121.1:5691-7474 GCA_028817255.1 Gammaproteobacteria bacterium
GCGGGGAATGCCGGGCAGGCGGGGAATCCGGCGCCGCGGCAAAAACCCGCACGGAGTTCCCGCGCGACATGCCGTCAAGAACAGAACTCCGCCAAGGTTTCCTGCAACAAGCTATCGGAGAAATCGGAGGTGACGAAACCATCGCCGAGGGCGCGCAAGAGTACCAGGCGCAGCCTGCCGGAACGGGCCTTCTTATCCACGCCCATCAGTTCGAGCAGGCGCGATGCCTCCAGCCCGGCGGCGGGGCGCAGCGGCAACCCGAACGCCGCCAGCAGGCGGTCAATCCGAGCCGTCGCCCGCGCATCCAGCCAGCCATGCCGACGGGACAGGTCCGCGGCCATAGACAAGCCGACCGCCACTGCCTCCCCATGCCGCCAATCGCGGTAGGCAAGGGCGGTCTCAATCGCGTGGCCGAAGGTATGCCCCAGGTTCAACAGCGCCCGCGTCCCCTGTTCCCGTTCGTCGCAGGCGACGACCTGCGCCTTGATCCGGCAGGAACGCTCGACGATATGAGACAGCGCCTCCGGGTCGCGCCGCCGGAGACGCTCCACATTTTCCTCCAGCCACGAGAAGAGGCCGGCATCCCGCACCAAGCCATACTTAATCACCTCTGCCAGCCCGCAGGCGATTTCCCGGTCCGGCAGGCTGGCCAGGGACTCCATGTCCGCGATCACCGCCGCGGGTTGATAAAAGGCGCCGATCATATTCTTGCCCAGATCGTGGTTGACGGCGGTCTTGCCTCCCACTGCCGAATCAACCTGGGCCAGGAGAGTGGTAGGCGCCTGCAAATACGCGATCCCCCGCTGGTAGCAGGCCGCAGCGAAACCGGCGATGTCGCCGATCACCCCGCCGCCCAGGGCCACGATGACGCTGTCGCGGTCGTAGCGCCCCTCCAACAGGCGGCGGACGATCCTCTCCAGGGTTGCCAGCGACTTGCAGGATTCCCCGCCTTCCAGCGCCAGGGATTGCGCCTCTTGCGCCCCGAGCCCGGCCAGCACCGAATCCAGGTACAAGGGGACCACCGCCCGGTCGGCAACCACCAGCACCCGCCTGTCCCGCACATGAGGCGCATACAGGGCCGGGGCGCGCAACAAGCCGCTGCCGATGTAGATGGGGTAGCTGCGCGCGCCGAGCTCGACCCGGAATACTCTCAACGGGAGTCCAGCCATGCGCAAATCCGTTCGCTAACGGCCGCTGCCGCGAGCTGGTCGCTGTCCACCGTCAAATCGGCAATCCTCTCGTAGCAAGGCGCGCGCTCACGCAGCAACTCACGGATGCGAGACAGGAGCTCGCGCCCCTGTAACAGCGGCCTTGAGGCATCGCCGGCCACGCGGCGGGCCAATTCCTCGGGGGCGGCACGCAGATAGACGACGACGCCATTGCGGACAAGGCAGGAAACGTTCCGCGAGTCGAGCACCGCCCCCCCGCCCGTCGCCAATACAGTCCGCGGGCGCCGGCTCAATTGCCGGAGCGCATGGCTTTCGCGCCGCCGGAACCCCGTCTCGCCTTCCGTACGAAAGATCTCGGATACCGTAGCCCCCGCCCGGACCTCCACCTCGCGGTCCGTGTCGTAGAAGGAATAACGCAAGCGGCGAGCCAGCAGGCGACCCACCGTGCTCTTTCCCGAGCCCATGGGGCCCACGAGGAAAATCCCCTGCATCGCTACACGCCCCCTGCCGTCCGGGGCAAGGCGACAAGACGGCGCGCGCCGCGCGTACCGTGCCCGAATCTCAGGGATGCTCTGATTAAAGCGGCAGCACACAATTCCGCCATTCCTGCGAAA
>JAPPQA010000122.1 GCA_028817255.1 Gammaproteobacteria bacterium
GCCGGAATGACAGAAAAAAACCCCGGAATGACAGAAAAAAAGGCCCGGAAGGACAGCCCCCCCCGGAATGGCGGAAAAAAGTGCCGAAGACGGTTTTTACGCAGCCTGGAAAGCAGGAATCCAGCGTATAAAGCGCACGCCTCGCGCTCCTTTTAAGACAGGCGCGGGCCGCCCGGTGCCGCAATGTGCGCGTACCGCGCTCTACTTGCGCTGGATTCCTGCTTTCGCAGGAATGGCGGGGAAAAGATGCGTACTGGGATACGTTTTAATCAGAGTATCCTTAGCGGTTGCAGTTTACGGGCGCAACGCGGTTGCGGCGGTTGCGGCGCGACGGCGCATCAAATATCCTCCCCGAGGATCTTGGGCGTCACGAATACGAGCAACTCCCGCCTCGTGTTTGACTGCCGCCTGTCCCTGAACAAGAAGCCCACATAGGGGAGGTCGCCAAAGAAGGGGATACGGTTCGTGTTGTCCACTTTATTATCGCTGAACACGCCTCCCAACACGACGGTCTCGCCGTCCTCGACCAGCACGTTGGTACTCAACTCATTGGTGTCTATGATCGGGATATCGCCGGCCTGCGCGGACTCGCTCTGGCTGTCCTGGCTCACGTGCAGATCGAGCAGAACCCGTTCGTCGGGAGTAATCTGCGGGGTCACCCTGAGCGACAGCACTGCCTTGCGGAACGAGACCGCGGTCGCGCCGCTGGCCGACGCCTCCTGGTAGGGAATATCCACGCCCCTTTCCACAACGGCCTCGCCCTGATTCACGGTGATCACCTTCGGGCTGGCAATCTCCTCGGTCTTGTTATCGGCGATTGACGCCTGCAACTCAAGGTTCAGGAGCCAGGAGCCTACCTTGCCTATCGCCAGACCGAAGCGCCCGGCCGTAGCCTCGGCGATGGGAAGAGCGGTGATGTAACCGGGACTGCCCGCCTCTCCGCAAAACCCGGGACAAGGATCGTCGCCGGCTGCGACATCCCCCCTGTTTCTCCCGCCGAACTGAAAGAACCGGCCCTTCGTGTTTCCCGTCCGGGAATATCCGAACCTCACTCCCAGATTCTCGACGAATTCCCTTTGCGCGGTGACGATCCGGGTCTCGATCAACACCTGCTTCACCGGCACATCCAGGCGGGCAACCATTTCCTTCACCGCCGCTATGGTGGCACTGATGTCTTGCACGATTAAGGTATTGGTCCGCTGATCCACCGTCGTACTGCCCCGCTCGGACAGCAAATTATACGCTTCCCCGCGAATCAGTTCCGCCATATCCGTGGCCCTGGCGTAGTTGATCGAAATGTACTCGGTTTGCAAGGCTTCCAGTTCCTCAAGCGCCTGGACGCTCTCCAACTGTGCCCGCTCGCGGGCGGACAGCTCCTCCTGGGGAGCCACGATGATCACATTGCCTTCCTGTCGCATCCCCAGGCCCCGGGACTTCAGGATGATATCCATAGCCTGATCCCAGGGCACGTTTTTCAGGCGCAACGTGACATTCCCGGTGACCGTGTCGGTGGCGATCAGATTGAAGCCGGTGAAATCGGCAAGCAATTGCAGGACCGCCCGCACCTCTATTTCCTGGAAATTCAGGGACAACTTCTCTCCCACATAAGCGAACCGGTCCGCCTTGAGGGCTTCCTGCTCTTTCTCCGACAGCGGCTTGACCTCGATCGTGAGATCGTTATCCGTCTGATACGCCAAATAGTCATAAGCGAAGTCGCGCATGACGATCTTCATCTGGGTGCCATCCGCATCGGAAAAGACGTCGATCTCATTGACCGGGGTGGCGAAATCCACCACTTCCATGCGCCTGTCCCATTCCGCGGGCAACTCTACCCCGCGGAAAGAGACCTCCAATTCCTTGCCGCTACGGTCAATGCGCATATCCACGGCCGCGTCGGAAAAAGACACCTGGACCAAACCCTCTCCCTTGTTGCCGCGGTGAAAATCCACATTCGTGATTCGATACCCTTGCTCCACGTCGGCCAATTCGACGCGGGCTGCCTCTGCCGCCCGTACCCGCGCTATTCCCTGGTCCTCGTTCAGGGAAATCAGAACCGTGTTGCCCTCGACCTGAATATCGTAAGGCACCATCCGAACCAGGTTGATAACCACGCGCGCCCTGCCGGCCGCCTCCAAGGCAGTAACTCCGTCAATCTTCCCGACCCCTATAGGCTGGGATTTCTCGGCAAGATTGACCGAGACTCCGGGGAAATCCAGCGCGATCCGTGCCGGGTCGTCAATAGTAAAATGCCTGGGAGCGGCGACCTCATCGGAAAATCCGAGCTCCAGCAAGACCCGGTCGCCCGGACGGACCGTATAGTCCACCCTGTCCAGGGTCTGCGCCCAGGCCATCGGAAGCCAACTCATGCCCAACAACCCGAATGCCAGCGCCAGCCCGCAACAGCCGGCACGAGATTCCCGTCGGATGCCCCGTCGGGTGCATTTCGCTGTATTCATATCTTTGTCCTCATCTCGCGCAGCATTCATTCCTCCAGCAGGGAGAGGGACGCCTCGCGCTGCCCCCAGCGCCCCTGACTGTCCTGAAACAACTCCCGGATCTCGATGCGATCCTCGGTAATATTCACGATCTTGCCTATGTTCTGACCCATGTAGTTGTTCACCTTGACCCGATGCACAACCCGATCGGGATCGATGATAATTCCCCAACGACCGCTGTCGTTCTCAATGAGCCCCACCATGCGCAAACTGTCCAACTCGAAGCTCTCCAGCTCTTCTTTGCTGCGCTCGGAAAGTTCGTACTGCCATTCCGGATTGATCTGCTCGCTGGCCAAATTGCTTTCTTCCTCCTGTTGCAAATAGAATTTCACGAACGGATCCCGCGCCTGCAGCTCCCCTGCCTGGTACAGGTACAAGGGAGTCCGCTTGAATTCGGGCAAGGCAGGGATGCCCGATCCGGGACGCGCGTTCACCTCGTCCGCATAAAGCTCCAGGTCGGAGATATCCCCGCCCAAAGTGCACCCCGTCAGCAACGCCAGCAGCGCAAGACTGCCGCCCCGAAAGAGATGCAGGCATATTTCTCTCATTGCTGTCCGCCTTCTTCCACGCTCAAGGCGCGGTAGGTCTTGGCAATGATCGTCATCCGCAGCACCGAACCGGCTCCCCCGGCACTGGCGATCCCGATGTTATGCGTGGTGACGATCCGCGGCAGGGAGGAAACGCCGCTGACAAAACTGCCGAATTGGTGATAGTCTCCCTCCACGCTGATTTCTATGGGGAGCTCGGCATAAAATTCCTTCAGGTTTTCGTTCTGAGGCCGGAATGACTTGAATTCCAGACCAGCCGACAGGCCCGTCTGGGATATATCGATCAACAAACCTTCCATCTCTGCCTTGTTCGGCAATTGCCGCAACAAATCGCCGAACGATTCCTGTATCTGCTTCATCTGCTCCTTTAAGGCATTCAGGTTGGCCGCTGTCGTCTGCTTGGTCTCGAACTCTTCTTTCAACTGCACCTCCATGTTTTCCGCCTGCCCCAACTGCTCGCGCAAACCGCGCACGTCGAAATGCCAGATAAGATATAACAGGACCGAACATAAGACGGCGACGATAACCAACCTGATCGCGATCGGCCAGGAGCCGATCTGCGAGAATTCCAGAGTTTTCAGTTCCGCAATATCCATCGGATCAACCTGCCAGCTCCCCTTCCTCGTCGGACTCGGACTTGGGCTGCACCTGTTGGATCTGCAAAGAGAAATGGCTGAGACGACGCGCCTGCTTTCCCTGCCCGCCCGAGCCCGGCTCGTCTTTGCTCTCAATCAGGCTGAGGCGGGGATTGGCCAACCACTCCGAACTGTTCAGGTTGCGCATCAGGGAAGACACGCGGGCGTTTGACTGCGCCACACCGGTAATCGTAAGCGTGTTGCCGCCTTGCTTAACGGCGGTAAAGCTGACCCCCTCCGGTATCCGCCGCGCCAAATCGTCCAGCAACCGCACATTGAAGGGCCTGCTGCCCTGCAACTCTTCAATAGCGCGCATCCTGGCGATCAGCCTGTTCTTCTCATCCTCCAGCGCCCTGATCTCCTCGATCTTTTTGTTGACAATTTCGATCTGCGCGTTCAGATAGTTATTGCGGCTATTCTGGTAATCAATCAACCGCACATAAGAAAAATGCACCACCACTCCCAGGAACAAGGCCACGATCAGCGCCAGGCCGAGCAAAGTGAGAAATTCGTTCTGCTTCTGGCGGCGCAGTTCTTCGCGCCAGGGAAGTAAGTTAATCCTTGCCATCAGTCGAAACTCCTGAGGGCCAAACCGCAGCAGATCATCAATGAAGGCGCATCGCGCGTGAGTTGCTCCTCCGAAACTCGAGCGGCCTTTTTCATCTTCGCGAACGGATTGGCAATCGTCGTGGGAATGCTCACCTGCTCCTCGACCAAGTCGCCAATACCCGATACGGCGACCGAACCGCCCGACAGCAAGAGGTAATCAATGCTGGAGATATGGCTGGCGGAGTAGAAAAACTGGGCCATCCGTCCGATCTGTTGCGCCATGGATTTCTTGAACGGATCCAGGACATCGGCCTCATAGTTATCGGGCAGCCCTCCCTGCTTTTTCGCCATATCGGCCTCCTCGTAGGAAAGCCCGTACACCTCCTGGATCTTCTCGGTCAACTGGTTGCCGCCGAACGAGTCCTCCCTGGAGTACATGATTCGCATATCCTTGAGTACGCTGAAGACCGTGCTGCCCGCGCCGATATCCGCAACCGCCACCACCTGCCCTTCCGCGGATTCCTCCCCGTATTCCTCCTCCATCATCATGGCGACGGTATTCTCCAGGGCGAGCGTTTCGATATCCACGATCTTGGGGATCAGGCCGGCCTGCTCAAGCACCATCACGCGGTTATCCACGTTTTCGCTGCGCGAGGCCGCCAACAACACGTCCACCTGCTCGGGATTGCCCTCGGTAGGCCCCACGACCTCGAAATCCATATGCACCTCTTCCAAGGGAAACGGGATATGCTGCTCTGCCTCAATTTCGACCTGAAGTTCCAGATCGCTTTCCGAAATATTCGCCGGCATGTTAATCACCTTGGTGATCACCGAAGAGCCGGCCACGGCCACCGCCCCATGCTTCAGCTTGGTGCCGGACTGCTTCACCGCTTTGGCAAGGGTGCCGCTAACCGCCTCGACATTCGATATGTTCTTTTCTACCATCGCCTCGGCAGGCAAAGGAACGACAGCGTAGGCATCCACCCGAAAGTTATCCCCTCGGGCCCCCAGCTCAAGCACCTTCACGGAGGCGGCGCTGATATCAATCCCCAGCACGGGAACGGCAGGACGGGCAAACAACGGCATATCTCAGGCCTCCTGAATCGCTTCAAGACCCCTGCCCCGTTTCACGGCGAACGAAGAAGGCGGGCAGAGACAGGAAACCTTAACCTGGTCGTCTTCCCCCCTTGTTCTCCATCCTCCTTGTCCGGAGCAAAGGGTTTTATTATCTAAAACCAGCATTTTGTACGAGTAAGCTTTAGCAGAAGATTATAGCACCTTTCGCCTCTTTGCGGCAACTGGGTTAATATTTGCCCATGAAAGCAAAGATTTGCCGCCGCTTTTGCGCTTTACATGCCACAACAGTTAAGCATTCTAGCGTATTACGTAAATAAATGCAAGTTTCTTATCAAGGATTCCGAAACCAGTGTTCCGCAAACTGACCGAATCGCTTTTGATCGCCCTGCTGCTGACGATCCTTGCCCTGGTCGGGGTCGTACAGTCCCTCGCTCCCACCCTGCCCAACATAGACACCCTCTCCGACATACAATTGCAAATTCCCCTGCGGGTCTATACGCGGGAAGGCGCCCTGATCGGAGAGTTTGGAGAGAAAAGGCGCATCCCCGTTCGCCTCGACAAAATGCCGCAACTGGCAATCCATGCGGTACTGGCTGCCGAAGACGACCGCTTTTTCACGCATCCGGGAGTAGATTGGCAGGGCCTGCTCCGGGCCACCCTCCACCTGCTGAGCACCGGCAAAAAGACGCAGGGCGGCAGCACGATTACCATGCAGGTCGCCCGCAATTTTTTCCTGCACCGGGAAAAGACCTACCGCCGCAAACTGCGCGAGATCATGCTCGCCCTGAAGATAGAGCGGCAACTGAGCAAAGAACAGATCATGGAGTTATACCTCAACAAGATTTTCTTCGGCCACCGCGCCTACGGCATCGCCGCGGCGGCGGAAGTCTATTACGGCCAGGACATAGGAGACCTTTCCCTGGCCCAGATCGCCATGCTGGCCGGAATCCCGCAAAAGCCGTCGGAACACAACCCGGTTCGCAACCCGCAAGCGGCCCTGGAACGCCGGGCCTACGTGCTGAACCGGATGTTGAAACTTGGCTATATCACTGCACAGCAGCACCGAACGGCCTCGGATACCCCCGTCAAGGCAAAGCTGCACACCCCCCGCATAGAAGTGGAGGCGCCCCATGTAGCGGAAATGACGCGCACCGAAATGGTGCGGCGATACGGAGAACAGGCACTGACCATGGGCTATCGGGTTTTCACCACCCTCCAGGCGCGGCTGCAATACGCCGCCAACCAGGCCCTGAAAGAGTCGCTCCTGGAGTACTCGGTCCGCCACGGCTACAGGGGCCCGGAGCGCTACTATTCCCTGCGTCCCGAAGACGGCGAGGCGCAGTGGCGGCAACTGCTGAACAATCACCAAGTCCTCGGCGGGCTGCACCCGGCACTGGTAGTAGGCATAGAAGAACGGGCGGCGGAAGTTTACTCCGTAGGCATCGGCACCGTCGTCATCGAGTGGACCGGCATGGAATGGACGCAACCCTACATTGACGGGAACCGGCGCGGTCCCAAGCCGACCCGGGCCACGGATATCATCCAGGTCGGCGACGTGATCCGCATTCGCGAAGACCGGCAGGGCAAATGGTACCTGGCGCCCCTCCCCGGCCTGGAGGGCAGCCTGGTGGCGATGAATCCCGTGGACGGGGCGGCAATGGCCCTGGTGGGCGGATTCGACTTCCAGCGCAGTCAATTCAACCGGATAACCCAGGCGCACCGCCAGCCCGGCTCCGGCTTCAAGCCTTTTATCTACTCCGCGGCCCTGGAGGCGGGATACACAGCCGCCAGCATCATCAACGACGCCCCGGTGGTATATGACAACATCGGCGCCGACGGAGAAGACTGGCGCCCGAAAAACTACAGCGGCAAATTCTACGGCCCCACCCGGCTGCGAGAGGCCCTGGTCCATTCCCGCAACCTGGTCTCGGTCCGGCTTCTGGACTCGGTGGGCATCCCCTTCGTCAAGGCATACCTGCAGCGGTTTGGGTTCTCGGCGGAAAAATTGCCTGCCAGACTGTCGCTGGCGCTCGGCAGCGGCGAACTGACAGCTTGGGAACTCGCCCGGGGATACTGCGTATTCGCGAACGGAGGCTACCGGGTGGATCCTTACTTCATCGCCCGCATCGAGAGCGACACGGGAGCAGCCGTTTATCGGCACCGGCCCAGAAAAGCCTGCACGGAACCGTCGTGCCAGGACACGGGCCCAGGCTACTACGGCAGTCAAGTGGGCCTTGCCGTCATCGATCCGGGAACGGCGAAAGACAGCGACCAGGCGCCGCGCGTGATCAGTGCGGAAAATGCCTGGATCGTCAATTCCATAACCCGCGAAGTGATTCAACGCGGCACTGGGGTCCGCGCTCGGTCGCTCAACCGCAAAGACCTGTCCGGCAAGACCGGCACCACCAACAAACAGAAAGACGCCTGGTTTTCCGGATACAACGAACAACTGGCGGCGGTGGCCTGGGTGGGATTCGACGACTCCCGCCCCCTGGGCAACCGCGAGACCGGCGCCAGGGCGGCGCTACCCATGTGGATTCGATTCATGGACAAGGCCCTGGAGGGGACCCGGGAAAACATAAGGCCGCAGCCGAAAGGGCTGGTCAACGTAGTGATTGATGCCGATACCGGCCTGTTGGCGGACAAGTACAGCAAGCGGACCGTCAACGAAACCTTCCGCGCTTCCCACGTCCCCGCGCACAACCCGGGGCAGCCGCCGACCGTGGATGCGGCGCCCGACGACCCGGAGGGCATCCGGGAACGGCTCTTCTGAGCCCCGGCCCGCAAAGCCCCTGTGCCTGGCCGCACTACGATCCTTAGGATCGCCCTGCCGCTTTCCTTGCGCGAACCCCTGGACTATCTGCCCCCGGAAGGCGCCGACCTCCGGGAAATGCGGCCGGGCATTCGCGTGGAAGTCCCGCTGGCGAAACGAAGCTGCACCGGCCTGCTAAGCGCCCTGACGGAGCACAGCGCGCTGCCGGCCTCCCGGCTGCGCCCCGCCATACGCCTCATAGACCGCCAACCGCTGCTCGGTCCGTCCCTGCTGCGGCTACTGCACTGGGGCAGCCGTTACTACCAGCATCCGGTCGGAGAGGCCTTCTTCACCGCCTTGCCTCCCTTGCTGCGCCGCGGCCGCCCCCTGCCGGCAAGCGAAGGACCGCCAGCGGATGCGAATACGGTTCAGACCGAACCGCGGCCGCAATTGACACGGGAACAGCGACAGGCGACCGACGCCATACTGCGGGGAGCGAACAAACCGGAGGTTTATCTACTGGAAGGCGTCACCGGCAGCGGCAAAACCGAAGTCTATCTGAAGGCCATCGAAAAGACGGTCCGCGACGGAAAACAGGCCCTGCTGCTGCTGCCCGAGATCGGTCTGGTGCCCCAGCACATACAGCAGATCGAGCGGCGTCTCGCAATGCCGATGGCGCTCATGCATTCCCAGCGCACCGACCGCGAACGGCTGCTGGCCTGGCTGGCCGCCCGCGCCGGCCGGGCTCCCATCGTGGTGGGAACCCGCTCGGCCATCTGGACCCCGCTGCTGCGGCCGGGACTGGTGGTCATAGACGAAGAACATGACCGCTCCTATAAACAGCAGGAAAGATTCCGCTACTCTGCCCGGGATGTCGCCGTAATGCGCGCAAAAATAGAGGGCATCCCGCTCATCCTGGGTTCCGCCACCCCCTCCCTGGAGTCCCTGCGCAATGCCGGGCGGGGACGCTACAAGCATCTGCGCCTGCCCGCCAGGGTCGGCGCCGCCCGACTGCCGCAAATGCGCCTGCTCGATGTGCGCAGACACCCGATGCAGGGGGCAATCTCCGCCCCCCTGGAGGAGGCAATCCGGCAACAACTCGGGCAAGGGCTGCAAGTGCTGCTCTTTCTCAATCGCCGCGGCTACTCGCCGGCGCTGTTATGCCACCAATGCGGCAGGCAGGAGAGCTGCGCGCGGTGCGACGCCAACCTTACGTACCACCGCATACCCCGGGAGCTGCGCTGCCACCACTGCGGCCGGCGCCTGCCCAAACCAAACCGTTGTCCGGACTGCGGCGGCAGCTACCTGGAACTGGGACACGGTACGCAACGCATAGAGGCCACCCTCGCCAGGCTTTTCCCCGATGCCCGCATCGCTCGCATTGACCGGGACCGGACCCGGCGCAAGGGGACGCTGGAGGCCCTGCTGCAGGAGATCCGCTCCGGCCAAACGAACATCATGGTAGGGACGCAGATGATCGCCAAGGGGCACCATCTGGAGCGGGTGACGCTGGTAGGGATCGTGGACGCCGACCGGGGGCTTTACAGCCAGGATTTCCGGGCGGCGGAGCAGATGGCGCAGCAAATTTTACAAGTAGGAGGGCGCGCCGGCCGCGGCGCCCACCCGGGCACCGTGCTGATCCAGACGCACCACCCCGAGCATCCCTGGCTGAACACATTGCTGCGGGAAGGCTATCCGGGATTTGCCCGGTTGGCGCTGCGGGAACGCAAGGCGGCCAGCCTGCCCCCCTACCGGCGCATGGTGCTGTTGCAGGCGGAGGCCGCCGACCGGGAGAGAGCCGGCCGCTTCCTGCGGCAAGCCTGCGCGCACCTGCATCGGCAGCTGGCCGGCAACGGCCGGCAGCAAGACATGGAAATATGGGGCCCCTTCCCCGCCCCCATGGCACGGCGGGCCGGGCGCCACCGTCAGCAACTGGTCCTGCAAAGCAGCAAAGCGGAGCGGCTCCGCGAAATCCTCGCTCGGGGATTGCCGGAACTGGAGCGGCTGCGACAGAAGCACAAGTGCCGCTGGTTCATAGACGTGGACCCCATGGGCATCTTGCAGTGAGCTGCCGCGCCCCCGCCCGTCCAAAGCCCTGCGCCCCGCCCTGCGCCCCGCCTCGCGCCCCGCCTCGCGCCCCGCCTCGCGCGGCGTCCCCGCATCCCGCGCACCGGCGCCGGCCGACGGCGAACGCCCCGGCAACGGCTTCGAGACCGGCAAGAGCGGCAAGCGATTGCTAAGGACCCAGGTACAAGACTGGCTCGCGCGGGCGGTAGCGGCGATCTGCAGGCAAGAAGGCGCCCAGGCGCCGCCGGCGGACGGCATCCGGGTGGAGAACAGCCGGGAGAGCGCTCACGGCGATTTCGCCAGCAACGCGGCCCTGGCCCTCGCCGACTCGCTCGGCCTCCCGCCGCGCCGGCTGGCGGAAAGACTGCAGGCGCAGCTCCCCCCTTCCGATTGGCTGGAGCGGGTGGAAATCGCCGGGCCGGGATTCCTGAATTTCTTCCTCTCCGCGCGCGCCTATCATGCCGTGGTGGCCGAAGTCCTCGCCCGCGGCGGGTCCTACGGGCGCGCCCGGCCGGAGCAAGAGCGCACGGTGCTGGTGGAATTCGTCTCCGCCAACCCCACCGGCCCGCTGCATGTAGGCCACGGCCGCGGCGCCGCCTACGGAGACATCCTCGCCAACCTCCTGGAGGCCGCGGGGCACCGAGTCTCCAGGGAGTACTACGTCAACGACATAGGCCGGCAAGCGGAGATCCTGGGCCTCAGCGTCTGGCTTCGCTACCTGGAGCGCAGCCACCGGCGCCCGCTGCCCTTTCCGGAGGGCGCCTACCGGGGCGACTACCTGGGCCCCATCGCCGACAAACTGGCGGACTGGCGGGGGGCGGCGAACGGCCGGCTGTTGCCGCCCGCCGACTGGCAATGGCCCCGCGAGAACGGGCAAGGACAGGAAGACCGGGAAGCGTTGCTGGACGCCTGGCTCCGCGCCGCCCGCAAGGCGCTGGGCCGCCACTTCGACGCCGTGGCCCGCTTCGGCATTCGAGAAATCCTGAACGGCATACGGGAAGACCTGCAATCCTTCGGCGTCGTCATCAACCGCTGGGTACGCGAGAGCGGCATGGCCCGGCGCGGGAAGGTGCGGGAATGCCTGCGGATACTCGAGCGCAACGGCCACACCTACAGAGAAAAAAAGGCCGTCTGGTTCCGTTCCGGCAAGCTGGGCGACGAAAAAGACCGGGTGATCGTAAGGGCCAATGGCAAAACCACCTACTTCGCCTCCGACATCGCCTACCACCGGGACAAATACCGGCGCGGCTTCGAGCGCATGATCAACGTATGGGGCGCCGACCACCACGGCTACGTAAAGCGCCTCACCGCGGCGGTAGCGGCCTGCGGCGAAGATGCCCGCCTGCTGGAGATCCTGCTGATGCAATTCGTCACCTTGTACCGCGGCAAACAAAAAGTGCCGATGTCCACGCGCGACGGGCAATACGTCACCCTGCGGCAGCTCCAGGAAGAGGTGGGGCGCGACGCCGCGCGGTTCTTCTACGTCATGCGCAAGGGAGAACAGCATCTCGATTTCGACCTGGCGCTGGCCAAGGCGCAGTCCAACGACAACCCCGTGTACTACATCCAGTACGCCCACGCCCGCATCTGCAGCGTCATGCGCAAAGCCGCCGGCGAGGGGGGCGCGGCGCCGGCCCGGACGCGGGAAGAGCTGCAAGCCCTGACGGAGCCTGTGGAAAGGCAGCTGATGGCCCGCCTGGAAGAATGGCCGGCGCTGGTCCGGGCGGCGGCGCAGGCGCGCGAGCCGCACCGGATAGCCTTCTACCTGCGCGACCTCGCCAACCGCTTCCACGTGTACTACAACCACCACCCCATCCTGGCGAGTCCGCCGCCGACGCGGGACGCCCGTCTGGCCCTGGCCTGCGCGGTTCGAACGGTGCTGGTCAACGGCCTGTCGCTGCTGGGGGTCGAAGCGCCGGAACGGATGTGATCCCGGGCGACTACAAAAACGTCCAGACCGACCGGCCCCCCGGGGCCGCCGGCCGCCGGCAGCGGCCCTCTTACTTCCTGTCCGGATTCGCGCTTGGCCTGGCGGTAGCGGCCAGCGTTTACCACCTTGCGGGGCGCCAGCCTTCGGGAGACGCGGCCCCCCCTGCTCCGGCCGCCGCGAAAGATCCCGCGCAAACGGAACACAGCCGGGAGGCGCCCCCGGAGCCGAAATTCGAGTTCTACTCCATCCTCCCGGCGAAAGAGTCGCAGGTCCCGGAATGGAGAATTGCGCCGCCGGACGAAAAAAGCCAGCCCGCCCCCGCCCCCTCCGGGCGGTATTTCCTGCAGGCCGGCTCCTTTCGCCGTCCCGGCGAGGCGGAACAACTGCGGGCGCGCCTCGGCTTCCTGGGGCTGAAGGCGGACATCCAGACGGTCAACCTGGCCGAACAGGGCCTCTGGTACCGGGTCAAGGTAGGCCCATTCGCCCGCATCGGCGAACTCGAAGAAGCCCGCGGCCAGCTGCTGCGCGCCGGATTCCGCTTCATCGTGCTGCAACAAAAGGAGCAAGACGCCCGCGGCGCCGGTCCCGGCCCCTGAAGTCTTCCGGGCAGTCTTCCGCGCGCCCGCCCGCGGCATACGCCCGCCCGGAACATGGACCGGCGATTGAACCGGCGAGCGGGCCGGCGAATAGGAACGAGCGCGGGCGCATCCTGCATGGAGCGGGTGAAGGGAATCGAACCCTCGTTATCAGCTTGGGAAGCTGAAGTTCTGCCATTGAACTACACCCGCGTGGGGCAATCTGCTGCCCGCATTCTATTGCGCCCGGCGGGGCGTGGGCAAGGATTCCTGCAAGGCGCGGGAAGAATGCGTACCAATTATGTGTATGTCGCCGCTTTCTCCGAGAGGGCAACCGACATATGTACCGAAACATGTATTTTGTAACCATATGCCCTGGAATATGTATATGAAATTGGG